>CALFWJ010000160.1 GCA_937928525.1 uncultured Alphaproteobacteria bacterium
ATAAAAGTAAAAGGTAAGAAAGGGTGGCAAGGTGAATGTAATTAAATCAATGGCTTAGCTGAAAACACACGTTTTAAGGGGTTTTATAGGCGTTTAACGCCCTTTGGGCTTCACAAGGCCGCCCCGGTGTGGCAAGGTGAACGCATGAGCAAAAAAAACACACCTGAGAAATTCCCCACTATTAACCCGAATCGCCTTAAGCCATTTGAGCGGAACAGCCGCAACCATGGTGAGGCCAACCTTCGAAAAATTGAGGCCAGCATATTAGAGTTTGGCTTTACGCGGCCGGTGGTTATTGATGAGGCCGATATGATACTGGCAGGCCACGGCGCAGTGCTTGCCGCTAACAGGCTCAATATGGAGGCCATACCGTACCGCCGCATTGAGGGTTTGAGCGAGGCACAAAAGCGTGCGTATGTTATTGCGGATAATAAAATTGCTGAAACAAGCCAATGGGATATGCCGGTGCTGGCAGCTGAGTTTGCAGAGCTTGAGCAAGAGGGCTTTGATTTAGCCGTTACGGGTTTTGACCTCAAAGAGATTGAGGGCATTATGGATGATGGCCAGGGCGGCTACGGCGCGGCCGGCGATGCAACGGGCAGCATGGCCAAAAAATACCTAGCCCCGCCATTTAGCATTTTGGACACCAAGCAAAAATACTGGCAAGACCGTAAAAAGGCATGGAATGAGCGCATAAATGATAATGGCGAATCGCGCGAGGGTGCTTTGAGCAAAGGCGAAAACCTTGTTGCCGGCATTAACCAGGGCGTAAGCATTTTGGATGCCGTGCTTGCAGAGGTGCTTTGCCATTGGTTTGCGCAGCCTGGCCACAACGCTTTTGACCCGTTCGCTGGTGACTCTGTGTTTGGTTATGTGGCCTGCAGCTCAGGCCTCACGTTTACTGGTATTGAGCTGCGTAAAGAGCAGGCCGATTTAAACCAGGCGCGCTTAGACGCTGCAGAGCTGAGCGGTACGTATATTTGCGACACAAGCGAAAATATGAGCAAGCACATTAAGCCGGCCAGCATGGATTTTGTTTTTAGCTGCCCACCTTATGCCGATTTGGAAGTTTACAGTGACGACCCAAAGGATTTAAGCACCCTGGCGCACGATGAGTTTTTCCCAATATACGAGCGAATCCTGGGCAACACGTATAAGGTGCTCAAAAGCAACCGCTTTGCCGTTATTGTTACCAGTGAAGTGCGGGGTAAAAATGGCGAATATCTAGGCTTAGTGCCAGCCACCATTAACGCCATGGTGCAGGCCGGCTACAAATATTATAACGAGATCGTCCTGGTAAACAGCATTGGCAGCCTGCCCCTGCGCGCAGGCAAGTTCATGCAGCAAAGCCGCAAGGTAGGCAGGCAGCACCAAAACGTGCTGGTGTTTTACAAGGGCGACCTCAAGAAAATTAAAGCAAATTTTGGCGAAATAGAGCTGCCGGATATGGAAGCGTTAGCGGAGGATGAAGATGGACAGGCAGTGGAATAAGCCGGCGCAAGGCGTTGGCGATGGCAAAATGTTAAAAACTGTTTGTAATTTTGATGCAGAAACACATGCTGAAATAAAGGCGTTGGCTGTTAGGGAAAAAACCAGCTTTGCAGCACAGGTGCGCATACTGGTTGAGTGGGGTTTAATGGAAGTGGCGGCGCAGGAAAATGATTAAAGCAGGCAACAAAATGCACAAACCGGGCAATAATATGCGAATCCGGGCAATTTTATGCACAAAAGGGGCAATTTAATGCAAACCAGGGGGCAAATAGCCACGGCCGATATATGGCTTAAAGGCAAATACGACCAGCTGCGCATATTGGTGGCCATCGAGCGCATGCTGGAAAAGTACACGGTTGTTAACCAGGTGGCGCACCAATTTGCGCCGCACGGGCTTACAAAGGTTTGGGTGCTAGCCGAGTCGCACTGCGCGCTGCACACATACCCGGAGCACAATTTTATTGCCGTTGACCTGTACACCTGCAGCGGCAGTTACGACCCCCGGCAGTGCCTTATTGATATGGCCACAGGCCTAGGCTATGTAGACGCGCAATTTAGGCGCAACACACGCGGCCGTAAATTATAACTTGCAAGGGGTGTTAATAATGTGCACAATTAGAGCATGGAAACCAAAAGCGCACAGATACGCATTTTACTTGAGGCTGGCAAAGACCGTGAGGCACTACGCATTGCGGCTAAGTTCTTTGACCGCAGCGATGAAACAGGGCTATACAAAAAAGCGCATGAGGGCTTGCTTAACCCAGGATTTTACAAACAGCTGGGTGTTGATGTAGACTTAACCTACAAGCAAGCAGTACAAAACTTACGTGAGCGTTTCCTTAATGACCAAAAAGACCACCAAAAAGCAGCCGGCTAAGAAGGTTACAAAGCCAAGCCACCGCGCCACCAAAGAGCGGCGCGAAACGGTTGGTGCTATGAGTGCGTACGGAATCCCGCAAAAGGAAATTGCAAACTGCCTTGAGATTGACGTTAAAACGCTGCGCAAGCATTACCGTGAGGAGCTGGACACAGCCCAGGCAAAAGCCAATGCAGCCGTTGCCGGCAAGCTGTACAAAAAGGCCATGGGTGGCTGCACCAGGAGCATGATTTTTTGGCTTAAGACGCGCGGCCGTTGGAGCACCAAGCTTGAGGTAGAAAACACCGGGCTTATAGGCAATGTGCCGCTGCCGCCGCCGGATAAAGAGTTTAAAGACCCTATTGAGGCTGCAAAATATTACAAGGAAATGGTCAAAGAACTTTAGCCGTGCTATATTGTTTTTACGGGCAGCAAGCAGGCCAGCTTAAACCCGTTTTGGTTGCCAAAACTGTGTACAACACCCAGGTGCAATGCCTGGGTGTTTTTTTTGTGGTTCTCAACCATGCTGGCGCGTGTTAAAGTGTTCTATAATGACACAACAAAATTGAGGTGAATCCATGACACAAGCAAGAATGCCAACCGATGCAGCCGGCGTAGCAATACCCGCCCTGCAGCTTAAGCCAGGTGGCGCACACCAGCTTGCTATTGGCGCAGCCAGCGTGCGCAATACCCAGGCGTTTGATTGTAAGGTTGCGAGCCTTTACGCCACAGAAGCCTGCTACGTAGCTTTTGGCGATGAAACAGTAACCGCCACAGCTCAAGACCATTATTTCCCCGCCGGCATTTACTACGATGTAAGCCTGGCCGGCTTTGGCGGTGCGCAAGCCTACGATGATGCAAACGAGGAGCAATATACCCACATGGCGGTATTGCGCGTAACAAACGATGGAACGGTTTATATCAGTGAAAAGTGTTAGCCAGCCATTTTATGTTGTGCCGCCAGTGCCTACCCCGGAAATGATTCGCGCCGGTGCTGATGCCCTCACAATTATTGTTTGCGACACCACCACGGAAATGGTGACAGTTTGGCAGGCCATGCTTGCTGCCTGGGAAGCCTCACAACACGAAGATATGCCGCAGGACGAGCTGGGCGAGGATTACACAGTGCAGATACCACACACAGGTGTATTTGCTGTGCCATATGAGCCTACAGCTGAGCAGGTGGCCGCCGGTATAGACTGCTACCCGATAGAAGAGGCCAGCGCAAAAGACCTTACGCCAGAGAATCACCGCATGCGGCTTGTAAGCTCATACAAAACCATGATACTGGCAGGTGCTTAAGTGCCAGAGCCTTGGGAACAAAAATACGATTGTGCAGAGCATGCTTTTTTTTGCATGGTGGACAGGCAGCGCGCCCAGGCAGATGGAGCGCGCCCAAAACGAGGCAGCTTTGAGCGTGCCGGTGGCGGCCTTGATGTGCAAATAGCTATTGAAAAATTGCACCGCGCCGGCGTTATAGGCATGGATCACATAAGAGTTATCAAGCACTACGGCAAGCGCGGCCTGCGCCCAGACGAGCACCACCCAAAGGAAAAGCGCGCTGCTATGCTTTGGGATGAGGTTATGGAGCAATTAGGCGCGCAGCTGCACAAAAAAGGGCTTGTAGACAAGCAATATTGACACAGGCGTTGCACACCTGCACAATGAGCGCATGGAACACTTCCGCACCATATACACAGCATTTTGCTTAGAGCACTACCCGGACAAAACCATTACTGATTTTGAGCGTGACGTTGCCACGCTTGCGCCGTTGGTTGCCAACGCAGCCGCCAACCGCACTACGCAGGACACGCTTATAGACACACAGCTGCTTGGCCAGGCCGAGGGCAGCACCCAGCATAAAACCCAGAGCGAAAAGGCAGAGCAGGAAGCTGAGCCGACCGAATCACCAAAGGGGCAGGAGGCAGAGGAGAAACCAACGCCCACCCCGGCAGGCGGCTTTGACCCGCTAGAAGGGATTAAGAGTAAACCAATGGCCACACGCACTGGTAAAAGCTACGAAAAAACGAGCAAAAAAAGCGGCTGGCGCAAAGACAACGCCGCCGGCCTGGCCGCCTACCGGGCGCGTAACGCAACACCAAAAGAGAACACGGCCGAAACCGAGGCAGAGCTGGCAAGGGCAAAAAACACGCCAGCTATTGAGCTGCCGCCGGCCAATGAGGACGACAGGCGCAAGGGCAGGGATTTAACCGCCTTGCAGGCCGCAACCCTTACGCATATTTGCCAGGAAAAAGACCGCCGCCCCACAGAGGAGGTGCGCCACAGCCATATTGCTGAGATTATGGGCTGCGTAACCCAAAACGTAAGCGGTAGCGTAAATGGCCTGGTTAAAAAAGGCTTTGTTGAGGTGCAACCGAGCACCGAGGATAAGCGAGCGCGCAGCATTGTACCGCTGCGCCGGGCATGCGGTAAACGCTACGAGCCGCCGCAAAAAATTGATGGCATAACCCGCTGCGAACCCGCGCGCGCCATAGGTTATGGCATAGACTGCCATTAAATATAAAAAAATATTGTGTTAATGCTTTACACGGAGGCGTAAAACGCCTATATTGGTGATGTGGTTGCAGGGGTGCAGCCAATTAACCAGCTAAAGGAGTAAAGCACATGAACAACACAGAGCTTGAAATTATCCGTACATTAACAAACGGCGTAAGCCACTTAAGCGAGACTGGCCTGCCTGGCTATATGCTTTTTGGGCGCGCTATTGGTGTGGCTAAAAAAATGCAAAGCACTTGCCAGATGAAGGTTTTTAGAAACCCAAAAAAAGAGGGCGTTATGCAGTGCGAATATTTAGTGCAAGGCCGCCACGCAGAACATTTTGCAAAATGTGGCTGGGTTGAGGTTTGGATTAATGAAAACAACGAATTTGTGGAGGCGTAAATAATGGCTAAATTACTCACCAAAGCCCTGCGCGCTAAAATGGAAGCAAACTGGCAGCTAAACCAGGGTGATATGGCCGCAGGCATTGAGCCTGGCAGCCATGACCTTGTGCCGGTGGCCAAGTTTTTTACCCCGGATGGTAACTGCACCTGGCTTATTACAGAGTTTGACCCGCAAACGGGCAATATGTTTGGCCTGTGCGATTTAGGCCATGGCAGCCCAGAGCTGGGCTACATAAATTATTTTGAGCTGCAAAAGCTGCGTGGCAAAATGGGCTTGCCCGTTGAGCGCGAGCGTTACAGCACAATAACTACGCCGTTAAGCAAGCTGGCAGAGCACGCCATGCAGCACGGCCGTATCATTTTATAGGAGCATAGCCATGGATATTAAAAAAGGCCAACGTGTGACTGTGCCCAGCGGTATGGGCGGTGTTTGGGATTGCTATGTTGAGGATGTTAGGCCATGTGGCAAAGTGCGCCTGCGCATAAGCAACCCGGCGCACCCAGATTGGCACGGCAAAATATTAATCAGAGACATGAGCGAGGTGAGCCATGGATAATAACGGAATCCAGGCAGATGAGTGCCGCGCTATGCCAGAGTGGCTTACGCACACCAACCAAAAAACTGTGGAGAACAGGCGCGGCGTGCGCCCGGCCAACAACCGGGATTTTATAATTACTGGCCACCCGCGCGGTGATGAGCTGCTTAAGTTTATAGCTACGCACCTGCATTACACGCACCGGTGCTTAACCATGCGCGGCACGGGCAAAGCAAACGCCCGGACACTTAGCCTTGCCGTTATAAAGCTCATGCCGTGGCAATACAGCTTGGTGTACCAGCACGGCGATGGCAGCGATGCGTGGCAGGCCAACATAACCTGCGTTGGTGAGTGGATTAGCCAGGGCAAATATAGAGAGTTTTTGTAATACCCTTAGCTGGGTAGGCGGCCGGCGCACCCCACACACACAGGCTGGCCGCCATTTTAACTGATTATTAACGTAACAATGGTATTAAAAATGCACACAAATTGGAAAGGTAAAGCAATGACACCAGGGCAAAGAGAAACCAAAATTAAAGAGCTTATGATTGGCAAAGACCACCTTGAGCGTGGCCTGGCCATTTTAAACAAAGCTGGCTACACTGAGCACAGCGATGTGTACAAGCGCGCAAAGTGCGCCATAGACTTGCTGCGCATGGATATTACCGGCCTGCAGACAGGCACGCTGCCATATGTTACAGTGGTGCGAGAGGAGGCCGCATAATGCAGGAAGCTAAACAAAAAGAGCGCGCTTTAATGAGCACGATGAACGCAGACGAAATGGACGAATACTTGGCCATGAAAACCCGAATTTTGCGTGTATTTGAGGGCGACAAAATAGAGCCAAGCGGCGTGCGCAAGCATGACCAGGCCATAATTTTTACCGTAACTCGCACCGGTATGTTTATAGTGCGGGGCACAATATTGGAGCTAAACAGTAAGGCTATTGGCTTTGAGAGAGGAGCTACAAACAATGTTACACATTAAAAGATTATTTACCCTGGCATTTTGCGTGCTGTTTTTTGCCGCTATTTTAGGCGGTGTGGCTTACGTAATTGTGGCCGCCACGGCCGGCACGTTTACGCCAGGTGCAATAGGTATGGGTGCAGTGCGCTTGCTTGCTGCCGTTGGCGGTTTGTTTGGCCTTTTGCTTGGTATCATTGTTTGTGTGCAGGAGGGCAAAGCGTTATGATTAAAAAAGACCCACCCAAAATAGACCCGGACAAGGCCACAGTTTACGTAGGCGGCAAAATGGTGCACCGGGGCGATGGCGTAAAAGTGGACATTAAAAAAGAGCCGCGCAAAACCAAAAAGAACCAGGTACGCAACGGATAAAAAGAACCCGCCAATTAAGGCGGGTTTTTAGTTACGTGTGTGGGGATAGCCACTAAATATATTATAGCGCACGCCCGGTTAACAGGCCGTTAACGCAAGGTGGTTGTCACGCAGCCCATTTTTGTATTATGATTGTTGCAGAGCATAGGGGTAGCCATGAGCAATAAGCACAATTTTAAAACCACGCCGGGCGGTAGCTTTAGCCGCAGAATCAGCCTAGAGAATGACGACTTAACGGCCGTAAACCTTACAGGCTACGTGGTGCGCTTTTTAATTACCTCAAACAAGGATTCGGTAACACCGCCAACGGTTGACTCCCAGGGCAATGGTATAACCGTTACGCCGGTTGAGGGGCACATGGATGTTGCTTTTGTCGCGCCGGCAGAGGGTGGGCTTTACCCGTACCAGTTAACAATACAGCTGGGCGCAGCCACACCAGAGAAAATTATTGAGGGCTTTTTGGTGGTGACTGCATGAGGGTGATTGTACAAGAAACAAAATACAACGTGTTGGTGCAGGAAACTGTAGAAGAGGTTGTCGTGCAGCGCAACGTGTATAACGCTGTTATTAGCAATGAGCGCGGCTTACAGGGCGCAAGTGGCGCAGCGATTGACGACAACAATATAAGCACCGGCACAGCATATAGCAGCCAAAAAATTGAGAATCGCCTGGACGAAACGGTTGGCGATGAAACCACAAACCTAAGTTTATTTTTTAGAAACCAGCTAAGCCAAGGAGTATAGCAATGTCATTGGATTTACAAATACGTGATGCACTTGTGGAGGTGGCCACAAGCATTAACGGTATAAACACGCTCATAGGCAACCTGCCGAGCCTCACCACCACAGAAAAAGCCAGCCTTGTTGGCGCAATTAACGAAGTTAAAGCCGCAGTCGATGCCGTAGCCGGCGCAGCTATAAACGATAGCACAACGGCCACCGATTCGGTTTGGTCGAGTACAAAAGTGGCCAGCGAGATTACCACGGCTGTAAACGATGTAATAAATGGCGCACCAGGCGCGCTGGACACGCTCAATGAGTTGGCCGTGGCTCTGCAGGGTAACGACTCGGATATTGCCGGCGTGCTAACAGCCCTGGCAAGCCGTGTGCGCACCGATACTGCTACGCAAGGCCTTAACGCTACACAGCAAGGCAATGCACGCACCAACATTGGCGCAGCCAGCGCAGCGGATGTAGGCGACACGGCGCGCGATTTCTCAGCTGACTTTACGGGCGCGCTCGCATAATGACTATGGCGGCAGAAATAACAGCCGCATTGCAGGCTGTAGCTACGGAAATGGACGCAGTGCGTGCTATAGCTGAGGCTGCAGGTGGAGGCGGGGCGGCCGCAGAGGTGGCTAAAGTGTTTTTGCTTGGCCAAACAAACCTCAACAACGCCACCAGTAATAGCATTGTGCAGCTTACAACGGCCGGCCTGGTTGGTGGTATTGCTGGCATGACTGTAGACGCTGTAAACCACGACATAGAACTGCCGGCCGGTAATTACAAATTCCAGCCGTTTATTAACCTTACTGGCAGCACCGCCCGGCAAAACTTGGGCTGGCAGCTTAATGTAAATGGCAGCCTTTACCAGACATACAATGGCGGTAACTACAACCGGGCAACCAGTGGCCATAATGAGGTTAATGATGCCTTTACAGATTATTTTGAGCTGAGCAGCCCAGGCAATATAGAGTTTTACGGCAAGCGCATGGCAGCCAGTGGGGTGGTAACCCTTGCTACCAATAGCTTTTTTATCATAGAAAAAATATAGTGTAAACAATGTGCACATTTATGCTTGCACTATAGGCGTTTTACGCCTAAGCTGATTCCTGTGTTTAACCAACAATGGAAGGGAATCATTATGAACACAGCTACAACAAAATTAAAACTATACGTATGGCGCAATGGCCTTGTTGAAATTGGCAATGCTGTACCAGAAAAAGCTTTTTACGTGGGCACTGGCACTGGCGAGCAGCTGCAAAGCTGCCTGCTTTTATGCCGTTTAATGAAGGATGGCAGCGGCCGCTTTTTGTGTAACGGCGTACCGGAGGCAGAAAACGACAAGCAGGCTGCCATGGCAGTTGAAAGGTTTAAGCATTGCGTGACCAATAAGCTTGCCGGCCGCAAGGCGTTTGATGGGCTTGAGGAGTTAATGGCAAAGCAAGAATTTGATGGGTATAGCTATGCCACAGCTTAACGTAAAAAATAGCAGCCGGTGCTTTGTTTGTGGCCGGCCACTCACCAGCCCGGCTAGCATTGCACGCGGCACAGGCAGCGTGTGCGGCCGGGGCTTCAAAAACAGCTACCGCCAAAAGGCATGCGACAGTACGCGCGAAATGTTTGACGCAGAGTTTAGCTATAAAATGCGCGGCGAAACGCTTGTTATTTACGATGCTGATATAGGGGGCAAAAGCGTTACCAACGACATGGAAAACGTGCTTATGCGGATCATAAAAGAGATTGGCAAGCCCGACCATGACACGCCGGTTGTTTATATGGATTCGCAGGGCGACTTTGCCGGCGTGCTGTATTGGCCGGTTACCCGCCAGGTTAAATTTATTGGCCTGGGCGATACCACCAACGAAAAAGAGGCCGTAGAGGCCATGCAACAACACATGGAAGGTTTAAAAAATGGTTAGATTTTACGCAACATTTATGCAGCAACAGGCGTTTAAAAGCAGGTATGTGCTTATTATTGCGCCTGATATGGACACGGCGCGCCAGGCAATGTTTGACCACTTCGGCGGCAAATTTATGACTGTTTACGATGCAGAGCAATTTGCTGGCCAGGACACGCAATACGGCTTAAGCAGGCTGTGCATTATACATTGCGAGGTATGGGAGCACAGCGACCAACCAACGTACACACTGCTAAATGAGGAGGCCGCGCCATGCCGTTAGTTTTAAGCGATGAAAGCACCAAGCACATGAGCGATGAGCAGCTGCTTTTGCAGTGCGTAAAAGAGTACGCCGACCCTGGCAATTATGAGCTGTACGAAAAGGACTACGGCGTTGGCCGTTTTGTTGAGCGTATGCCGGCCATAGCAACGGGCAAAGGCTGCCACGCACGCCGCACGCTTGAGGTTTACAATGAGCGGAAAAATGGCATGGCGGTAACACCAATGCAGAGTGCCTACCTGGGCATGCACAAGCTGCTAGACCGTATGCAGCAATATGAGGAGTTTGAGCAGCTGCCAATGCACTTGCAAGACGAAATATTGAGAGTAAAAAAGGAGGCAGATAAATGGCTTTGAGGTACAAAATATTGGTAGGCGTTGTGGCGTGCTTTTTTGCCGCCCTGGGCTTTCATACAAGCGCAGCGGATATTGAGGCTTGCAAACAGGCTACCGGATGGACAGCCGAGCGGTGCGCTGTAGAGTTGACACGTTAGGCGTATTGCGCCTATATTTAATTTAGGCACGGCGGTAATGCGCTATGGTTCACTGGCCTTTTAAGCTGCCACACA
Source organism: uncultured Alphaproteobacteria bacterium (assembly GCA_937928525.1). Classification (GTDB taxonomy): domain Bacteria; phylum Pseudomonadota; class Alphaproteobacteria; order UBA2136; family UBA6156; genus CALFWJ01. The sequence continues at coordinate 10,590 of CALFWJ010000160.1, forward strand.
TAGCTAGCAACCGCACAGGGTTGCACCGCTGTGCAGGATAGCCGCCGTGCTTTTAACTTTAGGAGAAAATATATGTGGTTAAGTGACGAACAAGAGGCGGCCAAACACAACGCGCCGAAGCCAAAAAAGCCAATGTGCTACCCTACGCTGCACGCAGCACTTATGTGCACAAGCAGCCTTACAAAAAGCTTTTGGATTGGGAGCGAAAATGAATAGCGCATTAGAACGTATGGCGGGCATGCCACAACAAAGCAGTGTGCCAGAGGTGCGCTTTACCATGCAGTTTTTTGAGTATAGCCACCTGCCAGAGCACCTGCAGCAAGTTAGTGCGCCTTTTGGCGATTTAGCCCAAGCATTACATGAGTCGCTGCCAAACAATGCCGAAAAACAAAAGGCCTTAAACAAGCTGCTTGAGGCCAAGGATGCCGCAGTGCGTGCTTTGGTGGCAAAATGACACCAGCTCAATTTAAAGATGTGCGCCTAAGCAACAAAATGACGCAGCAAGCGTTTGGTGTGGCTTTAGGCATGCCAAGCAAGAGTGCCGGCCGCAGCGTGCGTGCTTATGAATCCGGCGAAAGAAAAATACCAGGAGTGCTGGCCACGGCTGTGCGTCTTGTGGAGCAATACGGGTTTGTAAATGGCGAATCCTTGGGATAATGGCACACCAGATTACATGGCCGAATTTACGCGCCGGCGCAAGCTGTACAAACGCATTGCCGGCGACCCGGAGGCCTGGGAAAGACTAAAGCCATTTTACAAGGCCAACCCGGCGCAATGGATTAACGATTTTTGCGTTACATACGACCCCCGCAACAAACCGCCCAAACCTAAAACACTGCCGTTTTTGCTGTTCCCCCGCCAGGAGGAGTTTATTGCATGCCTGCAAGAGTGTGTGGAGCTTGGCGAGTCGCTCATTGTGGAGAAAAGCCGCGACATGGGCGCAAGTTGGCTGTGCTGCGCATACAGCGTGCACCAATGGTATTTTAACTCAGGCGCAAGCATTGGCTGGGGTAGCCGTAAGCAAGAGCTGGTTGATAAGCTGGGCGACCCCGATTCCATATTTGAAAAAATGCGCATAATTATTGACCACTTGCCCAGCTTCCATATACCGGAAACCTTTGGCCTGGGCAGCCATGCTAACTTTATGAAGCTGGTAAACCCGGCCAACGGCTCAACGGTTACTGGTGAGGCTGGCGACAATATCGGCCGTGGTGGCCGCAGCATGATGTACTTTAAGGATGAATCCGCACACTACGAGCGCGCAGAGAAAATTGAGGCAGCCCTGGGCGACAACACAGACGTACAGGTTGATATTTCAAGTGTAAATGGCACTAACAACGTGTTTTACCGGCGCGCGCAGGCGGCCGGCGTTTGGTATCCCAAAGGCAAGTTGCTGCCGCCGGGCACGACTCGCAAGTTTATTATGGATTGGCGCGACCACCCGCTAAAAGACCAGGCCTGGTATGACCGCCGCAAAGCCAAAGCAGAAAATGAGGGCTTGCTGGCAGCTTTTGCACAGGAGGTTGACAGGGATTATAGCAGCGCGGTTGAGGGCATAATAATACAGCCAGGCTGGGTTAAGGCTGCTATTGATGCGCACATAAAGCTAGGCATAGAAGACGATGGCGAAAAAATAGGCGCGCTGGACTTGGCCGATGAGGGCAGGGATAAGCACGCATTTGCCGGCCGGCATGGCGTGGTGCTTAAAAAGTGCTACGATTGGCCGCGCGGCGATGGAGGGCGAGCAGCCAGGCTTGCCGTTGATGAGTGCGTGCAGCTGAGCGCAACCGAATTGTACTATGATTCCATTGGTGTTGGCGCGGCCGCAAAAAGCGAAACAAACCGCATGCAAGAGCACGGCGAGCTGCCCAGGCATTTAACTGTGCGGGGCTGGAACGCCGGCGCAAGCCCTCAAGAGCCTGAAAAAAACATCATTAAGGGGGATGCAGAGTCGCCTAAAAACAAAGATTATTTTGAAAATTTGAGCATACAGGCCTACCATTTGCTTGCTCAAAGGTTTTACAAAACGTACCTGGCCGTAACAAAAGGCCGTGAATACCCGCACGATGAGCTAATAAGTATTAGCAGTGATATTGAGCAATTAGATGAAATTGTGATAGAGTTAAGCCAGGCAACCCAAACCTTTAGCAAAAAAGGCAAAAAAATGCTGCAAAAAACGCCGGAAGGGGGCAAAAGCCCTAACTTAGCGGACTGTATTAAAATGTGCTACTGCCCTGTGCGTAAGGGCGTGGACTATAGCAAATTGGTGACAATGTAATGAGCAAAGCAAGCAACAAAACACACTTAAGCAACCCAAACGCGCAGCATGTGGTGCACGATTCAAGCGGCCAGCGCATGGATGGTTGGTTTAATTTATTGGCCAGCATGGGTGGCGGCAATGACCGCCGGAGCAGCACAACATACAGTGCCGGCAGCATACTTGCAGAAAAAGATTTAGAGCAAATATACCGCTATAACGGCTTTGCCAAAAAGATTATTGATTTACCTGCGTACGAAATGACGCGCGAGTGGGTTGAGGTTGATAACGACCCAGACAACCACGGCCTTACTGAGCTTGAAAAGCTTAACGCTAAAAAGCACCTGCGTGACTCCTGTAAGTGGGGCAACCTTTATGGTGGCGCGCTTGTGGTTATGGGGGTGGATGATGGCGGCTTGCTTGAGCAGCCGGTTAACGAAAAGAACATACGCCGGGTTGATTGGCTGCGGGTTTATGACCGCTGGCAGGTGAGCTGGACAACGGCCGACATAAACCAAAACCCTGAGTCGCCGTATTTTGGTGTGCCTGAGTATTACCGCATTAGCGCATACACCAGCGGCCAAAGCTTTATTGTACACGCCAGCCGTGTGCTTGTACACCCTGGCTGCGATGTGCCAGAGCGCGTGCGCGTGGCCAACCAGGGCTGGGGCGATTCCAAAATGCAAAGCATTTATGAGGAGCTGCGCGACTACGGAATCATAAAAAGCAGTAGCGTAAGCATTGTGCAGGATTTTGTGCAAACTTTGCTGCAAATTGAAAACCTGGCCGACCTTATAGCCAGCGGCAAAGAGGATATTGTAAAAAAACGCCTTGAGATTATTGACCTGAGCCGCAGCGTTAACAACACCATTTTGCTGGACAAAGGCGAAGATTTTAGCAAGCAAAGCAGCACGGTTACAGGCCTGGCCGACCTTATAGGGCAATTTGCCCTGGCATTGAGCGGTGTTACTGGCATACCCGTTACAAAGCTTTTTGGCCAAGCACCTGCCGGCCTTAATGCAACCGGCGAGTCAGACATACGCAATTTTTACGATGAGATTAGCAGCCAGCAAGAGGAAGTTTTACTGCCTATGCTGCAAAAGCTGCACCGGTACATTATGCTGGGCAAGGACACTGGCTATAAAGGCAAAATTAACGAGGATGCCAAAATACAGTTTGTGCCGCTGTGGCAGCTAAGCGAAAAAGAGGACGCAGAATACAAGCACACCATTGCAAAAACAGACGACTTGTACCTTAAAGGCGGTGTTTTAAGCCCAGAAGAGGTTGCCGTAAACCGCTTTGAAAACGGCTTTAACCCGGACACAATGCTTGATTTAAAACAACGGCCTATAAAACCAGATGAAGACGAACCTAAAGAACAGTAAATTCGCTGAGCGCGTAGCCGCCAGGCGTGCCCAAAATGGCCGCCGTGGTTTGCGCCGCCGGCCACCCCGCTGGCTGCACCCGGTTGGCTTAGAGCGCATGTACCTCAACAACCTTGTTGGCCGTGTTGAGCTGCTTGAGCAAGAGGTTATGGCCAGGCTTGTAAAAAGGCTGCCGCAGCTGGTAGCTCAAGCAGAGGTTAGCCTGGATGTGCGCCAGGATGATTTTGTAGACGACATAAAAGCAATTATGGCCGCGCTGAGCGTTGGCATTACAGCCATATATGGCGACATTGAGGACTACGCTTATGGCGTAGGGCTGCAGGTGGCCAATTTTAATGCCGAGCAGTACAAGCGGGTTATTAAAAGCACCCTGGGCGTAGACCCGTTTATTAACGATTCGTTTTTGCAGCAACGCCTCAAAGTCTTTGCCGCTCAAAACGCAACGCTTATACAAAGTATACCGCGCGAGCTGCTAAAGGATGTTGAGGGCGTGGTGCTGCGCGGCTTAACCAACGGCGAATCTGTAGCGACAATGCAGCGCGATATACAAGCCAGGTTTAAGGTGAGTAAAGCGCGCGCTAGGCTTATTGCGCGCGACCAAACCGGTAAGCTAAACGCGCAGCTTACTGAGGTGCGCCAGGAGCGTATAGGCGTTAATGAGTACATATGGAATAGCGCAGACGATGAGAGAGTGCGCGACAGCCACAAGGTTTTAGATGGTATGGTATGCCAATGGGATAACCCAGCAACGTACCGCCGGCCGGGTAGCAAAGAGCTGTTACAACGTAGTAGCATAGGCGGGTATGTTGGCGCGCCCGGCAGCGATTACCAGTGCCGGTGCTTTCCCGAACCAATTTTGGAGGATTTAATTGATGGCAGCGCATGAAAAACAGGCAGCTGATTTAGCCTGGGCAGGGCGTAAAATTGCAAAGGCGCAGCAAGATGGCGCATATTGCACCATTGTTGTGCACGTAAAAGGCGGTGAAATTATAAAGGCAGAGCGCAACGAGTCGTTTGTGCCGCCAAGCCCCGGCGCGCGCGTGCGAGAAACGGGCAGTTGACAGCCTTTTGTAATTAAGACATACTTGTGTTTGTTTATTGCAGGCACTCAAAGAACGAGGCCGCACCTGGTTAACGGGTAGCGGTTTTTTTAATGGATAAAATTTGCAGATTTGATAGAGGCGCGTTTGATGGCCAGGTGCTAACCACAGAAGAGGGTTATTTGCGCGGTGATGCCGTTGTAACCCGCACCGGCATATTTGTTTACCAAAACCCAGATGGCACATTGCGCCGCGAGCTGCGCCACCCAGATGATGTGTTTGAGCGCGAGAGCCTGGACAGCCTTAAAATGATTCCTATTACCAACGAGCACCCGCCTGCCAAGTTGGTAACTGCAGAAAACGCTAAGGAGCTGAGCGTTGGACAGACTGGTGAAAATGTTTTCCCAAACGGCCAAAACCTGCTTACGTCATTAACAATTACTGCCAGTGATGGTGTAAAGGCCGTGCGAGAGCTTGGCAAAAAAGAGTTAAGCCTGGGGTACACCCTGGACTTAGAAAAGGAGGACGGAGAGTATAACGGCCAGCGGTACGACCACCGCCAGCGCAATATACGCTACAACCACCTTGCAATAGTTGACCGCGCCCGTGCTGGCGGCGCAGCCCGACTTAATTTAGATGCCGGCGATGCCCTGCAAGTTGATGCAGAACAAACCAAAACTGAACCTAAAAAGGAGCAAAGTAAAATGAGAAAAGTGACCCTTGATGGCATTGAATACGATGCCGCGCCAGAGGTTGCCAACGCGCTTACTAAAGCTACCGCCCGTGCAGATAAAGCAGAGGCAACGCTTGAAGAAACGCAAACGGCACTCGATGAGCAAAAAGCCAACACCGCAAAGGTGGAAGCTGAGCGCGATGAGCTTAAAGAAAAAGCGGAAAACAACGACAGCGCGGAAACAATCCAAGCTGCGGTTGCTGAGCGTTTGGAGCTTGAGCGCGTTGCAGGCCAGGTGCTTAATGCCGATGAGGCAGAAAAGCTTAAGGATATGAATGGCGGCGAAATTAAAGCTGCGGTTGTAATGTCCAAACACCCGAATGCTAACCTAGATGGCAAGAGCGATGAGTACGTGCAAGCGCGCTTTGATAGTGTTGTTGAATCCCTTGAGGGCGGCAATACTACAGCTCAACAAAAAGCCCAAACAGGCGAGCGTAACGATGGCACAAAGGTTGAGAACGATTCCGCTAAGTCGGAAAAGGATGCCTTTGAATCCATGAAAAACCAGTACAAAGGCAAAAAGAAGGAGCAAGCATAATGTCACAGACTGATGCAGCAAGTTATGGCCATACTTTAACAAAGGCCGAGGCCGGAGCTAAATACGATATTAGCCCGGACGTTGTGAGCACAAAATCAGCAGAAGAGGCAGTTGCCTTTGGTTTGGCTGTGACTCACGGTACAGACGCAGAAAAGCAGTGCGAGGTTGTTGATAATGCAGCCGACACGTTTTTGGGCGTTGCTCTTAAACAACAAACCGTTGTGGTGGCTAATGGTGCTACACCAGGCTACGCGGTTAACGATGCCGTTTCTATTTTGGAGCAAGGCAAAGTTTGGGTTGAGGTTACTAGCGATGTTACAGCTGGTGCAGCGGCCTATGTTGATGTAAGCAACGGTAAATTTACCGATGTTTCCACCAGTAACCTAGCAGTGCCAGGCGGCAAGTTTGAAACCTCTGCGGTTTCCGGCGAGCTTGCAGCACTCACAATCCAGTAAGGAGAAAAAGACCGATGAAAAACCGTAATTTCATTAACCTGGACGCTGGCGAAACGGTATTTTTTACCCGTGAGCTTGAGTCAATTAAGAGCCAAACGTATGATGTGCTTAAAGCACCGCTACGTGCGTTTACGCTCATTCCTGTGGATTCTACAGTCGGCAACGGCGCAGAATCCATTGTTTACCAACAGTACGACATGGTGGGTATCGCCAAGGTTATTGCAAACTATGCAGACGACCTGCCGCGTGCCGATGTAGTTGGCAAAGAGTTTACCGCTAAGATTAAATCTGTCGGTGACTCCTACGGCTACAGCCTGCAAGATATTCGCGCAGCACAATATGCCGGCAAGCCCCTTACACAGCGTAAGGCTAATGCCGCAGTACGTGCACAGCAAGAAGCATGGAATCGCATTGCCTTTTATGGTGACGCGGAAAACGGCTTGCCAGGTTGGTTAACCAACCCGAATATCCCTAGCACCTCTGCACCTGCCGATGGCGCAGGAAGCGCAACAACATTTGCCAGCAAAACGCCTGTGCAAATTTTGCGTGACCTTAACGCCCTGGTAAATGCGATTGTTACTTTGACAAAAGGCGCAGAAAAGCCAAACACTTTGGCTTTGCCTATTGACCAGTACACGCTTATTGCCACAACGGTATATGGCACAGCCAGCGACACAACAATTATGGAGATGTTCCTTAAGAACAGCCCATACATTGATACTGTGGAGTGGGCAGATGAGTTGTCAGCTGAGAACTTGGCCGCCGCTGGTGTTACGGACTTTACAGGCGATATTGCTATTGCCTATGATCGTAACCCGGACAAACTCACATTTGAAATGCCACAGCCGTTTGAGCAGCTGCCGGTACAAGAGCGTGGGCTTGAGTATATCGTGCCTTGCCACAGCCGTGTGGCCGGGGTGTTGGTTTACTACCCATTGAGCATGAATATCCTAGAGGGTATTTAAGCCTAACTGTTTAAGGGGTGGGCACTGCCCACCCTTTTCACTCAACCATTAAGGAGCATTTTAAAATGTCTAAGATTGTAACGATCAAAAACACAAAGCCGCGCATTTACACAATGAACGGCGTTACTTTGCAGCCTGGCCTCAACAAGTTTGATGAGGACAAAGCCGCAAAATTTTTGGAACACCCGCACGCGCAAATTAAAATTGAAGCTGGTATTTTTGAAGTTGGCAAAGGTAAAGCACCTGCCGCTAAAAAAGCAGCCGACAATGGCGATAAAGGCAATGGCGGCGATGCTGGCGGCAATGAGCCTACAGCTGCAGAGCTTATTGAAATTATCGAAAAAACAGAAGACCGTGAGCTGCTTGCTACTGCAAGCGGAGATTCGCGCGTAACTGTTAAGCGCGCTGCAGAAGCCCGTATTGAAGAGCTTGACGCAGCGGCCGCAGCCGCAGCCGGAAACGAAGGTACTGAGGGCGACAACGAGTAATGTCCTTAGATGCCACGCTTTTAGTTTTAGCCCCGGAGCTTGCCGATATTACAGAGGCAGACCGCGCCGCTGTGGCTCAATTAGCGGCTTTAAGCGTTGGCACAGCCTTTGGCGATAAACAAGAACTTGCAACCGCCTACCTCACAGCCCACATGCTTACAATGCGTGGCCGGGCTGGGGTGGGCGGTTCAGTTAAAAGCTTAAAAGAGGGCGATTTGAGCCTTACATATAGCGGCAGCATGAGCGATGATGCGCTAAGCAACACAAGTTACGGGCAGGAATACTGCCGCCTTAAAGCGGAGTGCGTTTTTAGCGCACGCACCAGGAGCGTTTAAATGGGCATGAAAGTGCGAGATAAAGACCACGGCTGGAATCGCATTAAGCGCGAGGTAAAAGGCATGCGCAATTTAAAGGTGCGCATTGGCTTGCTTGCCGACTCTGGCACATACCCTGCAGACGAAAACGGCGACCAGGCCAATATTGCTGAGGTTGCTTATTATAACGAGTTTGGCACGCGCCGGGGCATACCTGAGCGGCCTTTTATCCGTACGGCACACGATGAGAACAAGGATAAATACGCCAAGCAGCTGCGCAAAGAGCTGGAAGATGTATTTGCCGGCACAAAAACTGTGCGCATTGCTTTGGAGCGCGTAGGGGCTTTGGCGCAAGGCCATGTGCGTAAAAAAATACGCGACATTAAGCGGCCAGCCAACAAGCCCAGCACTATTGCCGCAAAAGGCAGCTCTAACCCTCTTATAGACACAGCCACCATGTTAAAGGCTGTAGATTATGAGGTAAAAACATGAGTCCGTTTGATGCCTTACGCAAAAACTTAACTGTGCGCCGGCCAGCTGCCGGCAGCTACGTTAATGGCCGCTGGGTAGAAGCTGGGCAGCCTACAGAGCTTACAGTAAAAGCGAGCGTGCAGCCTGCCAGCACTGAGGAGCTTGAAACGCTGCCAGAGGCGCGCCGTACCCAGGGCGTTTACAAGCTTTATAGCAGCACGCGCTTCCAGAGCGTGCAGGAAAACGCCAATAACCCGGATATTGTTGTTATAGATAATGACGATTATGAGGTTATGAGCTGCCAGCCCTGGCAAAACAACCTCATTAACCATTACAAGGCTTTGGCCGCGAGGGTGCAGCCGGCATGATTACACACGCAGATATATTTGATAAAGTGCGCACCTGGATTGTTGATAATGTTGCCGCAGAGGTTGGCGATAAAGTTATTGAGGCTAACCAAAACGCGCCCCGGCCGGCACGGCCGTACATTAGCGTGCTGGTGACAACCACAACGCAAAAAGAGCATAGCAATGAAAGCCACCCAGGCGATACAGGCATGGCAAGCATTGAAAACGAATTAAGCTGCATGGTGAGTGTGCAGTGCATTGGCGAAAACGCCAAAACAATAATGGGCAACCTGCGGCAAACGCTGGAAAAACCAACGGTGCTGCAAAGCTTACGCGCTGCCGGGCTGCCTTTTATACGTGTGCTTAGCGGCGTAAACGATCTTACGGAGCAAACGGGCACACAATACGAGGAGCGCGCCGGGGTAGATATAGAATTTAGAGCAGCTGCCGTTGTCATTGACGAGGTAGGTGTGATAGAATCCGTTGAAGGCGCGGCCACACACGAACGCCCAGGCGGCGAGAGTACAACATTAAACTACAGCATAGGAGCAAGTTAAAATGCCTGATTTAGATGATATTATCAGCGTGCAAATTAGCCGCGAAACAGAATCCGTTGACCGTGAAAACTTCGGCGTACCGTTATTTTTGGTAGCAGAGGCCACACTGGCAGCCGCTATTACAGACCGTGTAAAAGCCTACAGCAATATTGATGCTGTGGCAGATGATTATGCGGCTACCGACTCAGCATATAAAATGGCCTTGGCGGCATTTAGCCAAGAGATACGGCCAAACCGTATTAAAATTGGTAAAAAAGCCAGTGACGAAACTTTTGTTGAGGCTTTGCAAGAGTGCGTGGACACAGACAACGACTGGTACGGCCTTGCGGTTGATACGGTTGACGCGGCCACTATTGTGCTTATTGCGGCATGGGTTGAGGCGCGCACCAAAATTTACATTGCACGCAGCGCAGATGCCGATATTTTAACCACAGCTACGGACGATGTAGCCAGCACGCTGGACGCTGCAGAATATGACCGCACAGCGGTTATGTACCACAGCATTGCCGCAGCTGGTAACCAGTACATTGATGCAGCTTGGTTAGGCGATTGCTTGCCGCGCGACCCTGGCAGCCAAACTTGGATGTTTAAAACACTCAATGGCATTACTTTTGATGGCCTTACAGCTGCTCAAAAAGATAACGCTTTGGGCAAAAACGCCAACACATACCAGCGTATTGCTGGTGTTAATGTGACGCAGCAAGGCACAATGGCCGGCGGCGAGTACATTGATATTATCCGTGGCATTGATTGGTTGACTGCACGCATTAAAGAGCGGATTTTCACGCGCCTTATTAACGCGCCAAAAATCCCTTACACCAACAAAGGTATTGCCATTATTGAGGCGCAGGTGCGTGAGCAGCTGGACATTGCCGTTGATAGGCAGCTTATTGCGCCAGAGCCAGAATACACGGTTACTGTGCCTGATGTGCTGGACACGGACGAGCTGGACAGGCAAAACCGCCAGCTTAAAGAGGTTGACTTCCGGGCGCGCTTGGCCGGGGCAATACATTATGTTGAAATTCGCGGCGCAGTTTTCGCCTAAAACCTAAAGGAGCAAAAAAATGGATGGAGTAAGAACCTACGACCCAAACGATGTGCAAATTATTATGGGCGGCGTTGCGCTTAGCGGCTTTGCTGATGGCACATTTATTAACGTGGCGTACGATGAGGACTTGTACAACAAAACGGTTGGTGCTGATGGCGAAGTAAGCCGCAGCAAAACTAACAACCGCTGTGCAACCGTTGCCGTAACGCTTAAGCAAACCAGCTCAAGCAACGATGAGCTTAGCGCGTTTTATGCAGCCGATGAGCTTAACAATGGCGGTGTTGTGCCTCTTATGATTAAGGAGATTGGCAGCGGCCGCACGCTTGTTTTTGCGCAGGCAGCTTGGGTGCAAAAGTTACCAGATACCGGCTACAGCAAGGATGTTGAAGACCGAGCCTGGACAATCGCCACAGCACAGCTTAAAACCTTTATTGGTGGTAACGCTAGTAACGGAGGCAGCTAATGCTTGAGAAGCACGAACGCGAAATAAACGATGTACCTTACACGGTTGAGCATTTCCCAGCCATGAAAGGCATGCGTATTGCCGTGAGGCTTGCCAAAACCTTTGGCGGCGGTATTGGTGAAGCGGCGGCCGGTGGGGTTGAGTCGGTTATGGATATGGACATAGCGGCTGTAGTGCAGGGCATTACCTCAAACCTTGATGAAGAAGAAACGCCAAAGCTTATTTTGGAGCTTATGGCCAACACTGAGCGCAACGGCGTTAAAATTACCAAAGAGGTTTTTGACAAAGTATATGCGGCCAATTATGGCGAGCTTTTAAAAGCTCTGCAGTTTGTCCTTGAGGTAAATTTTGGGGGTTTTATCGGGGCGTTGGCTCAAGCCGGGAATATTGGCGGCGCACCACAAGCCAACGCCGAGGCAAAAGAGTAAAAGTACCGGGCGAATTAAACCCGGTGCTGCAGTCAGAATTTCCTTTGTGGCGGCTTGTTGTAAAGCGAGTGGCCACGTTAACCGAATTAGAAACCAGCTGGAGTCTCGATGATGTAGCCAAGGCTAATGCGCTACTAGATATGGAGCACGATATACAGGAGGCAAATACACCAGATGCTAGTACGTGAATTGCTTTTTGAGCTTGGTTTTGATGATGCGAGAGCCACAAAAAACGCCAAGCGTTTTGACAAGGTTATTAAAGGCGTAAAGCGCAATGTTGTGCGCCTAGGTGCTGCCGCCGGTGCTGCCGCAGTTACCTTGGGCGCAAAAGCCCTGCAGGCCGGTAATGATTACCAGGAAATGAGCAACAAAATTAAGCTGGTTACAAACAACCTGCATGAGCTTAAAACCGCCCAGCAAGGTGTTTTTGACATTTCGCAACGCGCGCGTACAAGTCTTGAGGCCAGCACAGATTTATATTTTGGGTTTAGTAAGGCTGCAGAGCAGTACGGTATAAGCCAAGAGCGCATTTTAAGAATCACCGAAACAACCGCTAAGCTGGCTACGCTTGCTAGTAACAAAGACCCCGCCGGTACAAACGCCGCTTTATTCCAGCTGCGCCAGGGAATCATGTCTGGGCAGCTACGTGGCCAGGAATTAAACTCAGTGCTTGAGCAGGCGACTCCCGTTGCAGATGCTATTGCTGCCGGCATGGGCATACCTTTTAGCGAGATTCGCAAGCAGGCAGAGCAAGGTAAAATTACAGGTATTGCGGTGCTTAAGGCTCTTGAGAGCCAGGCGGCCATGACAGATGAGCAGTTTGCTAAAATGGATAGAACGGCGCGCCAGGCACGCACGCAGTTTAGAAACGCCTTTGGCTTTTACGCCGGCCGTGTGGCAGAGGATGGCGATGCTATACAGGCGCAAATTGAGTTTTGGGATGCGCTGCGCGATATTGTAAGTAGCGATTCGTTTCGCGGCAGCCTTATTTTTGGCTTAAAAACAATGACAGCCCTTATTAAAGCTGCCGGCGCGGCCATTGAGGCCATAAATGGCGTTATTGATAAAGTGGGCGGCCTGGGCGATGCTATGCGCCTTTTGGCCAGTGCCATGCTTGCCGTTGTTATTATGAGCACAGTAAAAGCTTTGCCAACCATAGCACTTTGGAGCTGGTATCTGGCTGGCTTAACAGCCAACGCTATTGCGGCCGCTGGTGGTTTTTGGGCTTTGGCTGGTGGTGTTCTTGCCGCCACCTGGCCTATACTGGCAATAGTAGCTGCTATGGGCATTTTAATACTCATTATAGATGATTTAATAACATGGCTGCAGGGCGGCGAATCACAAATAGCCAGGCTTTTTAATAAGCAAATATGGCTTGATTACCTTTGGGCGTTTAAGCAGGTTTTTGCCGGCATTAAGGGCTATTTTAAAGGCTGGGTTGATTGGTTTATGCAGGCTATAAGCCCTGTGCTAAATGCCATAGACAGCGTTAAAGGTGGCTTGAGCCGGCTTAAAAATAGCAATTTTAACCCTGGTAATTGGTTTGATGGCAAAGATAACGCCAGCACGCAAGGCAGTGCGGCTGCGCTTTTAGGCAGCCGCAGCGTAAGCCAAAGCAATGTGTTTAGCCCACAGGTGGCAATTACAGTGCCGCCGGGCACAATGCGCGAGCAGGTTGATTATATGGACAACCGATTCCAAGGTATGATGGACGATCATTTTGCACGCCAGCTGCGTGAGGCGCGCAACAATTACCCGGAGGTTGAATAATGGCCGACCCTTTAACAGTGCTATTTAAAACCAACCCAGATAGGCGCGTGCAAATAGGCGCGGTGCTGCTTGATGCAGCCATAGAAGAGCGGCACGAACACACCAGCCAAGTTACACAGCATCCCATTGAGGCCGGCGGGTTTGTAAGCGACCATGTGTATGAAGACCCCAGGCACGTTAGCGTTACAGGCGAGATAACCGAGTCGCCGGTTGTTTTTTTTAGCGCATTTAACGGCCTTAGCGACAGGCGAGTCGAGGCTTTTGACCAGCTGCACGATTTATACAAAACGCGGGATGTGGTAACGCTGGTTACCGGCCTAAAAGTTTATGAGGATATGGTGCTAAAAAGCTTTACTGTGCCGCGCAACCAACGCACAGGCCGCCGTTTGCAGTTTACCGCTGAGTTTGAGGAGGTGCGCAAAGCAGCCAGCCAGGTTGTCGGTATTGCCGAGGAAACGGCTGCGCCAGAGGCCGCCGACAAAGTAGGAGAAACAAAAGATATTGGCCGGCAGGAAACAACGGACGCTAGCGCGGCTGAGCAAGATAGGGTAAACACAAGCAGTAGCTTGCTTACAAAGGTTTTACAATGACAGCGCAAATTATACCCTGGCAAAGCTTTGCAGATTTTACACAAACCATACGGCTTAGCGGTGTGGTTTATAGCATGCGCGCGCGGTGGAACACTGTACGCGAATTTTGGACGCTTGATTTATACGACAACAACGGCACAGCATTGCTGCTTGGGCAAAAGCTTGTTTTCAACACAGATATTTTAGCGCGCTATGAAGACACACGACTGCCGCCTGGGCAAATTTTTTGCATTGACACGGGCAACGCCGCGCAACAATTAAGCACTATTGGCCGCAACGATATAGGCACTAATGCGCTGCTAGTTTATGAGGTGTAGTTATGACCTTTTACAACCGCAGTGTTGCCGCCGACATTGAGCTTAAAAACGGTGATGTACTACGCATTACCGGCCTGCGTGTAAAATTTCAAATTGAAAAAACGCGCGACAGCACGACCAATAAAGCCGAAATTGAAATAACAAACCTTACGCAGCAAACGCGAAGCCGAATCCGTGAAAAAGATGCACTTATACGCTTGTTTGCTGGTTACGAGGGCGACCTTGGCGCGGTGCTGCTTTTTGTTGGTAACGCGCAACGCATTGTTAACGATTGGGAAACGCCGGATATTGTAACGAAAATTGAGGCACAAGATGGCATGCGCACTGTGCGCCAAACGCGCACCAGCTTTAGCTATGGCAACCGCACCAGTGTAAACACTATTGTAAACCGCCTTGCCAATGAGCTGGGCGTGCCGCTGCGCCAGGATTTCAATATACCGGGCTTTTATGACGGTTATTCATACAACGGCCGGGCAAAGGACGCGCTGGACGAAATAACGCGCCAGGCCGGCTATGATTGGAGCATACAAGACAATGAGCTGCTTATTATACCGCAAAACGGCAGCACTGAGCGCATAGGCGTAAAGCTTACGCGCGATAGTGGTTTAGTTAATTTGCCGGAGCGGCTGGCCGACCAAGAAGGAGAGTTTGAGGAGGCACTAGATACAGAGCTAGAATGGCGCATAACAAGCCTGCTTAACCCACGCTTAACGCCTGGCGGCCTTGTAGAAATAGACTCGCAGCAAGTGGCTGGCGTTTTTAGCGTAGAAAAAGTACGCCATTATGGCGACAGCCGAGGCCAAGACTGGTATAGTGAGATTGAGGTAAAGCCGCGATGAGCAAAAAAGATAATTTAACCAACGTGCTAGAGCAGGCCATACGCAACCGTATGGCTGAGCTGCAAACGTGCGCGCCAGGGGAAATTATAAGTTACGATTACAAAACGCAAAAAGCGAGCGTGCAGCCCACTATTAACCGCCGCTACAAAGATGGAGAGGTAAGCCCATACCCGGTTATAAACAATGTGCCTGTTATATTCCCCCGCAGCGGCGGCGCAAGCATGACTTTCCCTGTAAAACGTGGCGACACAGTTATGCTTTGCTTTGCCGCGCGCAGCCTTGATGAGTGGCTTAAGCGTGGTGGCAAGGTAGACCAAAGCGACACGCGCATGCACAGCTTAAATGATGCAATAGCAGTGCCAGGCTTGTTGCCGTTTGCAACGGGCAGTATGGCCAAAAATAACGATGATGTGCTGCTTACATATGCCGGCAATGAGGTTACGCTTAAGAAAAACGGCCGCATGGATTTGAAAAGCGCATATGTAACTATTGATTCGCCAGAGGTTTACATGACAGGCGACTTGGTGGTGCGTGAGGATATTTTTGACCGCGACAGAGAGTTTGGAAGCAACAACGACCAGCGCGACAAATACAACAACCACCGCCACGATGAGAACAACGACACTACCACCGACCCACCACAGAACCAATATTTGTGGGATTAGGAGCATAGCAGCATGGACTTAACGCTTAACACACAGACGCACGATTTAGAGGTTAACAGTTATGATTTAAGCCTCAACACTGGCCTGCCGCTCATGCAGCAACGCTTGCGCCAAAGCCTTTGGTTTTTCCTTGGTGAGTGGTATTTGGATGTAACAGATGGCGTGCCTTATTACCAAGATGTGCTTATAAAAGCACCAGTACAGCTTACCCTTGAATCTACCTTTAAGCAGGCAATACTAGAAACACCGGGCGTTTTGAATTTAGAAAAATTTGAATTAGAATACACTAATGCAACGCGCGAGCTTGCACTGGATTTTGAGGCGCAAACATTTTACGGCAACACAGCAATAAGCGAGGTTATTTAATATGGCAGGTTTGACAGCACAGGGTTTTGAACGCAAAAGGCTACCTGAAATAAAAACAGAAATTGAGGACGCACTTAAAACGCAGTTTGGCGCAGATATTGATTTGCGCAGCGAGTCAGTTTTTGGGCAAATTGTTGGCGTTTTAAGCCTGCCAATAAGTGAGCTTTGGGAAGAGGCAGAAAACGTATATTTAAGTTTTGACCCAGATTATGCAGAGGGCGTAAGCCTTGATAGCTTGGCAGCACTTACAGGCGTTACACGCATTGCCGCCACGGCCACCACTGTGCAGGCAGCTTTGTTTGGCACAGTTGGCACGGTTGTGCCGGCAGCCTCAGAGGCGCGCAATAGCGAAACGCAAGACGTTTACGCATTGGAGTCGGCTGTAAGCATTTTGGCCACCAGCTTGGTGCGAGCACGCATAACAATAAATACTGTGGTTAATAGCACGGCCTACACCATAACAATCAACGGTACAGATTACACAGTTAACAGCGATGCAGACGCTACAGAGCAAGAAATATTGCTAGATTTTGCTTCTGCACTTAGTGCCGTTGCGCAGTTTGTGGAGGTTAATGCTGATAATGAAATAGTGCTTGAGTCGGTTGATTTAGATACGCCTTTTGCATTGGTGGCCACGGCCAACATGGACATTGGCAGCACGGCAAGCGCAGGTAACTTTGTGGCCAAAGAAAAAGGCGCGCGCTTTGTGCCGGCAAACACGCTTAACGAAATACAAACCGCTGTAGCCGGCTGGGAATCAATTACAAACCCGGTTGATGGTGTAAGCGGCCGCAATGTAGAGACAGATGCAGAGCTGCGCTTGCGCCGCCGGCAATCTGTGAGTTTCCCCGCTATAGCCACTGTGGACTCAATACTGGCAAAATTGCTTGAGGTTGAGGATGTGCAGGCCGCTGTAGTTTACGAGAACGACACAGACGCTACAGATGCAAACGGCGTGCCGGCGCACCATGTTTGGGTTATTGCCCAGGGCGGCGAGGATTCAGACATAGCCCAGATTATATACGAAACCAAAGCAGGTGGTGTAGGCACTTTTGGCGACACTACAGTGCAATATGATTCGCAAAGCGGCCAAACCTATAATATTGATTTTGAGCGGCCGACAGAAACGCAGCTTTATGTGGATATGACTATTGAGCCGACAGAGGGCTACGCGGCAGATGCCGTTGAATCCATTAAAACTGCTATTGCTGAGTGGGTGGCAGCCAATATAACCATTGGTGAATCATTGCTTTACAGCCGGCTTTACACGCCGATAAATAGCGTGCCTGGCTTTGAGGTTACGGATTTAAATATTGGCAAAACAAGCAGCCCTAACGGGGAGGCAACGCTGGACGCTGCTATTGATGAGATTATTTTGAGCGATACAAGCAATATAACAATTACGGTGGCCACATGACAACAGACCGGGTAGCGCAGGCCAAGGGGCTGCTAATACAGCAATACAAAGAATCACCAAACCTCAATGGCCTTATTGCCGCTTTTACTGAGGAGCTGCAGCAAATTGAGCAGGAAAACGACAACCTGCTTACAAAGCGTAGCTTGGATGCCGCGCAAGGCGTAAACTTAGACGTTATAGGCAAAATTGTTGTATTGGATAGGCCTTTTACAGACCCAGACGCAGAAGATATTTTTACGTTTGAAAACCCCACAAATATTGGCGGGGGTTTTACGGATAAGGCGCAAAGCCAGGTTGGTGGTTATTATATTGGCTTAGACCCAATAGATAACCAACGCTACAGCGATGCCCTTTACAGGTTTATATTGCGCGCAAAAATTATTTTTAACACCACCAAAGCTACTTTGCAGGACATGCACGAATATGCAGCTTTTGTTTTTGCGGTGGAATCTGTGATTTTAGAGCGCGTAGGGGCTGTGGACGTTAATATTGCCAGGCCTATAGGCAAGCAAGAGCGGCAAATTATCGAAGCCACTTTCCCGGTAGCTGGCGGCGTGCGTTTGGGCACTCTTGCCTTTAGTATTGAGGAAGGGGCTTTTGGTTTTAGCGGCGATGATCGCAACGGCGGCTTTGGCGATGAGGTGGATTCTGATGTGGGCGGCGTGTTTAGCAGCCTGGTTATTGACTAAAAAAAGCTTTGCTGTCACAATGGCAGGCAAGCGCATAGCACTATTAAAGCGAGGTTTTACGTGGTACAGGAAGTTGGCAACAGTAAAAAATTAAATACATGGGGTGCTAATGGCACTATTGTTGAGCCGAGCCTGGCCAAAAAGCAAAATGGCTGGGATTTAGGCGAACAGCCGCCGCATGAGTATGCGAACTGGGTTTTAAACATACTTGGCCAAAAACTTAACCATATACTGCAAAATGGCGTGCCGGCTTGGGATAACGAAACAGAGTACGCCGTAGGTAATATGGCCAGCACTGGTGGCGTGATATATGCTGCTTTGCAAACCAATACTGATAGCGAGCCGCCAAACGCTGAATGGCAGCCCATCGCGCCGTACCCTTTTAAAAACAGCCTGCAGGTTAACGAGGGAGAAGCACAGCTTGTTGGCGATGTTGACGCGCCAGGTAATAATAAAATTTACGGCACAAACGCAAGCGGTGAAAAAGGCTGGCAGCCTGCACCAGAGCAAGCCGATGGGTTTAAAACAGGCGATATTAAAATTAAGTATGCCAACGCAGAGGAGGCCGGCTTTGTAAGGCTAAACGGCCGCAGCATTGGCGGTGCAAACAGTGCGGCTACAGAGCGCGCCAATGCAGATACCGCCGCTCTTTTTGCATACCTTTGGGATAACGATTCCAATATAAACGTAAGCGGTGGCCGTGGTGCAAGCGCGGCTGCAGATTTTGCCGCAGATAAGCGTATAACATTGCCGGACGCGCGCGGCCGTGCACTGGTTGGTTTAGATGGTATGGGCAGCGCAAACGCCGGGCGCATTACTAACGCGGAAAGCGGCATTACAGGCACGCAGCTTGGCGCGGCTGGTGGTGTTGAGGCTGTGCAGCTTACACCAGAAGAGTTGCCGGCACACGAACATTTAAGCCCATGGACAAACGGCGCAGCTGGTAATGCTGCACCTGATAGCTTTAGAGGCAACGCCAACGACTTTGGCGGCTCAAGCGTATTCTCTGACGTAACCGGCGCAGACGACAACACAGGCACATACAACAACGAAAGCGTATGTGCCACTACTGAGGCCGGCGAGGATGAGGCGCACAATAACGTGCAACCAAGTATAATTATAGGAACGGTGTATATTAAGCTATGACACAACAAATTGGCGACAGCGAACTTTTAGACACATGGGCAGCAAACGGCGGCGTAAGCGAGCCGGATTCAAGCAAAATTGACGTGGGCTGGCAAAGCGGGGAGCGGCCAAGCTTCCAAGTTATGAACTGGCTGCAAAACCTGTACGCTCAAAAACTTAACCATATACTGCAAAATGGTATACCCGCATGGAACAGCACAACGCAGTATGAGGTGGGCAATGTTGCTATAAATAGCGGTTTGGCGTACCGCTGTATTACACAAAACACCAATAGCGCGCCGCCAAGTGCAAATTGGGCGCAGCTTGTGCCAGATGGGCTTAAAAACACAGCCACAAACCGCGACCCGCTAGCTACAGACGACAACACACAAGGTTATGAGGTTTTTAGCCGCTGGGTTAATACCAGCACAGGCGAAAGCTGGGTGTTGCTTAATGCCGCTACTGGCGCAGCTAATTGGGATAATACAACGCTTACCATTGATGATTTAGGCAGCGCAGCCCTGCAGGAATCAAGCGCATTTGCTACGGCCGCCCAGGGTGCTTTAGCGGATTCTGCTTTACAGCCTGGCAGCGTGCCGGTTGCCACTGAGGCGCAAGCAAAAGCAGCTACGGCCGGTAATTTGCTAGATGCAGATGTAGCGCGCTTTAGCCCTTTTGCTATAGCGGCGTACCTGCATTACAACCAGGTTACAGACACAGTGCTTGCCAGCAATAACATAAGCAGCGTTACCGATGTTGCCACGACTGAGTACCGCGCCAATTTTACCAACAACATGGCGACTGCAAACTTTGCGGCCGTGCCTGGTGTGGGGCAGCAAGGCGCGCAATCCGGCCAGGCCATTGATATACCAAACATTAAGAGCCGCAACACAAGCAGCGTTACCATTAAAGTTAAAGATACCAACGGCAATAGCCAAAACGACCTAATAGACAACAACCTTATTGTTGCAGGAGTATTAGCATAATGAGCACACACGCAATTAAATTAAGCACTGGTGGCGTTGCCATTATTACTTTGCTGGATAAGGAAACCACAGTTGAGCAGGAAATTGCAAAATGGCCTCAAGACCAACAAGATTTAGTGGTTAGCCACCGCAAAATAAAGCGCGCAGATATACCAAAAAGCCGCAAATACCGCGAAGCGTGGACAGATGCTTTGCCTGGTGAAAAAATCGACATTGACGAGGATAAAAAATTTGAAGTAGACACACGCATTGTACTTACGCAGAGGCAGCAAGAATACAAAGATATAGGCGATCAGCTGGATGCCATTATGAAATGGATAGCAAGTATGCCAGCTGGCACAGTGCCAGAAGAGCTTGCCGGTATGGCTGCGCACTCTATGGATGTAAAACGCCGTTTTAAAAAGCCGGCAAAACCAACAAA
The DNA here is from genome assembly GCA_937928525.1 of uncultured Alphaproteobacteria bacterium. Lineage (GTDB taxonomy): Bacteria > Pseudomonadota > Alphaproteobacteria > UBA2136 > UBA6156 > CALFWJ01. Next base: position 31,264 of record CALFWJ010000160.1, read on the forward strand.
AGGAGTTAAAAAATGACTTATGTGTTTTTATTTATTGCAGCGTTGCTGTGGTTTGGTTTTTGGAGCGCGCAGGCTGGCCGCAGCATGCGCAGTTTATCCGTAAAGCTTGATAGCTGGCAGGATAAAAAGCCATGGTACAGCGAAGTGCCGGAAGGGATTCTTGCCCTTACGTTTGGCACTACAGCACTGTGGGGCTGGGATAAAGTTTTTGACATGCCTGCGCTTTGGCTGCTTGTACTTTGGCCAATTTTTTGCCTTGTGTCATACGCCGGCAAGCAATCTGCCACCTGGGCTTATTTGCGTTGGGAGGGGCATATAAAGGATGTAAACGGCGATGGGGTGCACAATGAGCTGGACGGCCGGGATAGCACAACGCGGCCTATAAATGATTGGATTGCAGCGCGCTTGGGTTACAAGCTTGGCGATGAGGGGTACAGTTGGGTGTGGGCTTTTACAAAAGGCTTTATGACGACTGCGCCGCTTGGTGGGCTTTTGGGTGCTATAGCGCAGCCTATTGGCCGGGAAATAGCCAGCCATGCAAAAGGCAGGCTACCCTTTGACAGCAATTTTTGGATGGAGTCCTTTGGTGATGGCTTTGGCTATGCCGTTGCCTGGGTGGGCTTTGTTGCAGCTGTGGTAACTTTTGCGGTTTAGAGGGCGAATATATGAATGAAGAAAACTATAAATGCACGCTATGTTTGTACGTTGTAATTTTGAGCATAGCGGCCATTGCCAGTACGTACTGGTTACCTCTTTACGATAGAGAGCTTGTGAGAGAATATACGGGCACAATAACGGCGGCAGGCAGCACAGCTGGCGGCCTTTTGTGTGCGTATTTTGTCTACATAATGAGTCGCGGCAAGTCTGCGCTTAACCGCCGGCTGCAAGAGGTTTATTTCCTCATGCTTGTTATTTTCACCTGCACAGCCGCTTTTGGTGTTTTGGGCACGATGCACCCAGCCCCGGAGGATTGGGATATTGTTTATAATATACGCGCGGTGGCTATTGTTTTAGAGGTTGTGGCTTTGTTCAGGTTCTTTTTAATCTGGTGGAAAGTAGGACACAAATAATGTTTGTAAAAAGCGCATATGCGCAAGCTACACTAAACGCGACTCAGGTAGCCACCGATGGCGCGGCCGTTTTTTTTGAAAAGGGTATTTTAGGGGCTATGGTTGTGGCTCTTATGGCTTTTGTTGTTTACATGCACCGCAGCCACAAAGAAGAACGCCGAGAGGCTAGGGCAGATCGGGATAAGCGAGACGAGCAGCAAAGGCAGCATGATGAAAAAAGAGATAGCGAGTTTATGCGAGCGAGCGACAAACAGGCTGCTTCAAGCGAAAAACTGGCAGACGCTATTGCCGGGCTATCGCGCGATATTTACAAGAACAACAATAATATGCCTGGTGGTGGCTCTTAGTGCGTGTGCTATTGCGCCTTATTGCCGCCCTAGGGTTACGTGCGAAGCCGGCAGAGGTAAAAACAAGCCAGATTGCTGGTTTACAGCCGACTGTGGGTTTACAGCAACACCAAAAGAAGAGGAGCAAAACAATGCAGCTAGAACCAGGCTTTAATTGGCTTTATAACGAAACATCGCCCCGCATATTGGTGGCTGCCTTGGCCGAGTATGGCACAAAGGAAGTGCCCGGAGCTGGTAACAACCCAAAAATATTAGCTTGGGCGCAAGAGGTTGGCAGCCAGGTTGGTATTGATTACAGCCAGGATTCTATACCGTGGTGCGGTTTGTTTATTGGTGTTGCTGCAAAGCGCGCCGGCTACACACCACCAGCAATTTGCGTGCGCGCAAGTGAGTGGGCAAAGTTTGGTAACCCCGCGCAGCGCAGCATGCTTGGTGATATTGTGGTGCTTAAGCGCGATGGTGGCGGCCATGTAGGCCTTTATGTTGGCGAGTCGCTTGATGGCAAATATGTTTACCTGCTTGGCGGCAATCAAGCTGACGCGGTTAATATACGCAAATTTCCTACTTTTCGCATAACAGATGTGCGCCGTTGCCCGTGGCGCGTTGGCCAGCCGCCAAACGTGCGGCCTATCAATCTTGCAGATAATGGTGTACCATTGAGCCATACGGAGGCTTAAAATGCCGAGCTTAAAAACCATTAAAATTATTGCGGCCGCAGCTACGCTTATTGCTTGTGTGGTGTTTTTCGGCCTTTGGCGTTATACCGCGCTGCAGCTCAAAGACACCAAAGAAGATCTGGCCACGGCAAACACAACGATTGAGCAACACGTAAAAAATAAGCAAATTACCGAGGAGGTAGCCAATGAATACCAAGCCACTATTGCTGAGCTTAACGCTAATATTAGCCGCCTGCAGCGGCAACCAGTACGATGCCACCCCATTACCGGCGCGGCCGGCGGGAATAATGCAGCCACCGCAGCCACAAAGCTACCTAGAGGAAATGGAGTCAGCTCTGCGTTCCTCTACGACTTTGCCGGCAGATGCGAACGAGAGCGACTAAAGGTTAAAGGGCTGCAAAGTTTTGTTAACCGGCTATATAATGATTAAAGAATCCAAGCCGGCCTTTTAACGGCTCAAACGGCAGCGTGCATTGGTTGTCCAGCACAAAACCATATTCACCAAAAAACCATGGCTTATCTTTGTTGGCCAGCAGCCTCCTGTCGTTTTGGTGCACGGTATTTACCAGGTGTGCCATACCAACAATGCCGCCGCGCCGGCGTTCTATAAAATCTTTTTCGTGCTCCATAAGCTGCAGTAAATCTGGCACACCGCTTTGGTTAACCGTATCCACAGCATCCTGCCAATCCTCTTTTGTCATTGTTTTGCCGGCATGTATTAAAAACAGCCCCCGGTGCTTGGTGTTCCATGTGCGGTTTTCTACACCTTTATAGCCGTTAACAATGAGCCACGCCCATGGCTGCCGTATGCTCAAAACCTTTACAGGGTGTAATTTTTTCATGTTTTTTCCTTTGCGCGATTGCTTTTTGTTTGTTAGTGCGTTATGTTTTAACTGCACCAACATAATTAACACAGAGGTTTATAATGAGCAAGGACAATGTAAAGTGGGTAAATACCCGTATTGGCGATGAGCTTAAAGAGCGTTACGACAACGCGCTAAGCACGGCCAAAAAAGAAGTGGGCAGGCATATTGCCAGCCCGGAAATTATTGTGCCGGCATTAACTGCGTTTTGCGAGGCCGTTGAGTCTGGCAATGCGCGCGAGTTTTTGAACGGGCAATACACAAAAAAATAAAGCCCCGCTAAGGGCTTTACCAAAACAACCGCCACGCCTCTGCTACAAGCGCACCAGGCGGTTTTTATATGGGCGGCTTTTCTGTGTCTGCCGATTCCGGCTCAGGCGTTGGTTCTGGCTCAGCTGCGGCCGCCTCTGCAGCCTGCGCAGCCTTACTAACCTTGCGCGCGGCCTCTTGCCACTCTTTATGCTTGTGGCGCACCAGGTCTTTTTGTGTGTCGTCCAGCGTGCCAACCCAGGCCTTGTAATCATGCCAGCCAGCCTTGGCTTTTTTCTCGCCCTCTGCCACCAGCTCTTTTTGCTTGCTGTCGTCTGCCGGCTGTTCTTCAACCACCTCAACATCAATAATGTTGCTGTCTGGCTCAGCTACGGCCGCAGCTGGCTGCTCTTCCTCAACAAGCTCGCCCTGGGCTGCTTGCGCCGGCTCTGTGTCGCCCTGGCTTACATTTTCGTTAATGTTGTCCAGTATAGTTTTTCGCACCGGTGTGGCCGCCTCTATAGCCTGGTTTGGGTCGTAATTATTGCGGTTGTCGTAATCCACAATATCCTGCAGCCCTTGTATGCTTGCAAAAAGCTGCTTACATGCGTTTTTAATGGCCGCTGCTTTAGCTTTTTCCACATAGTCGCTGCTCCATACGTACTTTTGCTTAGCAGCACCCTTGGCGCGGTCAATGCGCTCTTTAGCCACATCCGTAACCCGCTGTATTAAACGGCCGTTGTCTGTGTACGTCACGGCAAAAAGTATGCCTATAAAATCTTTTTCACCGCTGCGAAATGCGCCGGCTTTTTTATGCGTGTAGTTTTGCTGGCCGTTTTCATTCCATATTTTAACCTCATCGCCGCTATAAACAGGCTCAACAACAAAATCAGCGTCCGGGTAAAACTCTTTAATTTTAGCCAGGTAGCCACGGTAGCCCATTTGAAAGGTGCAATTATTGCCGTATTTAACCAAGTGCGCGTGCTGCCGGCCATCAATATACACGCCACGGTTGGCCGCCTCTATCATTGTGGCTTTAATGCTTTGAGGGTTACAACCGCTCAAGTCCTGCTTTGTACCCACGCTGGCCTGTATGGTGCTAAAAACGCCATAAGCGTATTTGGCAACCTTATTCATGGCCGATTCATCGCCTGGGTTAACGCCCATAGCAACGGCCATCTCCTTGCTGGTTTCAGTGCTGGTAAGCTCCTGCTTTATAACTGCTAATTGGTTGCTCATTGTACTGTTTCTCCTTCTGTGCTTTTGGCCAATAATTTGTAATACTCGCTAAGGTATATTTCGGTGCACCCCTCAATAATATCAGGCATGGGCAGCTGCGCCGGCAAGCCAATAACTATAACGTCATCAAATATATGAAGGCTAGGGAATACAACCACGCTGCCTATATGGGCTACACCGCCAAAGCGTTCTGCAAAAACCATAGAGTCCCACTTGCGCGGCAAAGCGGCCATTTCCTTACGGGCTTTTTTTGCCTCATCACTGCCGCCGTAAGGCGTGTACTCGCCAGGCTGCGCTTTTTTGCGCACTTGCCAGTGCTCAGGCACTTTTGCTGGCTCAGGGAAATAAAGCCCGGCCACTTTGTAGCCATCTTCCCAAAAATGCTTTGCGCCGTGTTTCGCCGCAAATTCTTTGGCGGCTGCCGTGAATCCCTCAACGCACTCTTGCCAAGCCTCTACAGCTTGCATGGCTTTTGTGCCGGGTTTTACAATATATGGTATGCGTAAGTTCTGTGTCATTGTTGCCTCTCATAGCTTATGTTTACGTTTGGTATTTCGCCTTTAATAATGGCGGTAGTAACGGCCTTTGCAGCCGATTCGCTTAGCATGCACTCATCCACGAGGGCATTAACAACGGCCTGGTTAACTGTGCGCCGGTGTTCTTTTTCTGTATCTGCGGCCGGGGCTGCAGGCGTTGTTGTTTTGGGTGCGTCCGCAGGCTCAGGTGTTGGCTCTGCCGGTGGCGTTTCGTTAACCTCCTCAAAGCTTGCTTGCTGCTCTGCCTCAAGCTCTGCCCTGGCCTCCTCTTTGGCTTGCTCTTTAATTTTGGCAATCCTGTCCTGTTCGTCACGCTCTGCCTTTTCCGCGCGCAGCCGCTCAAGCTCTGCGGCCTCCTGCTCTTGCTTTATGGATTCGGCCAGCATTTCGCCCAGGCGGCCGGTGCTGTTTTCAAGCACTGTATTGGCCTGGTCTGCAAACTCTTCAAAATCGCGCGCGCCAACCTCTTTAAGCTTGGCTAAACGCTCCTCAATGCCGGCAGAATCGGTTATATAATCAAAATTAACCGACTCACGCATCCACTGCACTGCTTGTAAGTGCTGGCTTTTGCGCGCCTCCTCTGCCTGCTCATAGTCTGTAAGGGGCTTGCGCACCTCATGCTGGTGCTCTTCTATAACATCCCACCAAGTGCGCTTTTGCTTATCAATGGCCTTTGTAACCTGCTTAAGCTCTGCCACATAATCTTTACCCATATTAAACACTGCGGTTTTGGTGCGCGCTATTTGAGCCGCTAACGTGCGCCGCTCTTCCATGCCCTCCTCTGTGCTAGGGTCGAGCTTTGGCACTGTCTGCGCCTTAACCTTTGCAATAAGAGACTCAACGCCTTTTTCGGTTGTAAAAACCTCTTTGGCGTTTAAATCCTCAATTACAACCAGCTCTTTGGCCGGCTGCTCTGCTTCTTTTTTCTGTGCTTGTGCCATTATTAAAATTCTCCTTTTTCTATAAAGCGGCGTAATGCCCACTGCGGTACGTTCATGCTGCCAATTTCGCGCTGGTAGCTTGGCCACACACCTGTGCGCTTGCACACTACGTATTGCTGTAGCAGCTCCATAAGGTGTAGGCGGCCAAAATCAAGGTAACTAAGGCCTGTTAGCTCGTCCATTGGCTTGGTGCTGCCGAAACACTCAACAATGTGCGGCCTGCCCGATTCTACGCAAGCAAAAGCGTATTCCTCAGGCGGCTTGCCGTGCAGTGCCTCATAACCGGCAAAGCTTATAGCCACACTGAGGTGGTAGCTGAGGTCAAAAGCATCCTTATAGAAAAAAGCCGGCTTAACGCTGCGCGCAATTTTTACGTCCGTTAACAGCCCATCATTGCCGGTTTTGTCCGGGCGCGTGCGCATAGGCACTTTTACAAGCTCGCCTGTTTCTGGGTCTTCAACCTCAATCTCAAAAAATATGCTGGCCTCAACATAACCTGGCGTTTTAAGTAGGCTTACAGCGTATGTGTCTTTTGCCAATGCTGCCGCCATGCTCTCAACCGTTGCGCGCTCATCCTGCGTAAGTATAACCTTGCTTTTGCCCGTTTCCGTGGCTTCCCATTTTTTTGTTTCTGGGTTTTTTGCCACCTCATAGCCAGCTTTTTGGTATTCGTCCTGCACAACCTGCATGCGTATGTCGTTTTTAAAGGCCGATTCTTTGCCTTTATCGTTGTAATATGTTTTTGGCAGCGTGTGGTAGCCCGATTCCCATAGCTCAGGCTCAAGCGCAAGCGTGTGTACAGCATTGCCCAGGCGCAGGCTTTTTGTTTTTTTCTTTTCGCCCCCATCAATGTGCAGGTATTTAAACCTGGCCGGGCAGTCGGCAAAATCTTTAAGCATACTCTTGCTTAAAAAATCTTTTTGAGCATGGTACTCATCAATAGGCATTGTTTTGTGTAGCTGAGGTTTCATAGGATTCCCTTCCGTTAGTTAATTATTTACACAGATTAAAACATTATTTGCTAGGCGTGTAAAGCCTATTTAACAGGGTTGGCCAATAAATCGTGCATATCCTCTTCGCAGCGCACAATGCCGGCAATGCCGCCGGCCGCGTTCACGTTTTCAATAAAGCGTTTCTGGTCTTTGGTGGCATATGAGCCTGGGCGTTTTACCTCTGGTGCTAAAAAAACAGCCACCTGCTTGCCTACCATATCTGGCGTTATAGTAACTGTGTGCCAGCCTATAAGGTCTGCGCTGCCGGGCACTTCCAAGCCAGCACGCACTTTGCGTAGCCGGCCGCTGCGCAGTAAGTCTAAAACACCGCGCACACCAAACTGCGTAGCAGCATCCTTTATAAGACTCAGTGCGTCTATGGTTAAAAATAAGCCTCTGTTATTGCGAAAAACGCGCGCGCCGGCTTTGCTGGCTGCAATTCTGCAGCGTTGTTGTATGTTACTCTCCTCTGTCGCCATTATGGGCTACCTCCAATAGTATGCCGCAATCCACAACGATTGGCCGGCGGGTTTCAACGTAAACACTGTGCGACTCAAACACTTTGCCTTTAAAAGCTGGGTCGTTGCCACTGTACGGCGTTTTATGCGTGTGCTTATATATGCGCACATCCTCTTTGGTGTAGCCGTTTTTAGTGGCGTATTCTTTTGCTTGCTCAATGTGCTCTGGGTGGCAGCCAGCGAATAAAACCATGCCGGCGGGGAAAACTTTGCGAGTCATGATTTAATATCCTTTGCTTTTGCCATCTTAAAAACCCACTCTGGTTTGTAGCCGCGCTCTTCGCGTATTTTGCGCAAGTCTGCCAATGTTTTTGCCTGGCCAACCTCCATACGTTTTGCGCGCCGATTCCTTTTTTCCTCTATTTCTGCCAGCTCGCCCTCAACCTCAAAAAGCTCGCGGGATTCTACCGGGTAAACAAAGCCGCAGCTGGGGCAATCTAGCCTGGGCGGGTGGGCAAAATAACATTCCGGGCAAAGCTTAACCGGCACAGCGCGCGCCGTGTGCATGCCGCCCCTGGTTTTAACTCTGTCCTGCAGCGTCCAGTGCCTATCATCGCAAGGGAGTCCGTGCTCTTCAAAATTGTTTGCGTGGTCAAAAATTAGTGCCGGCGTATCTTTTTTGCGTAGCACGCGCCCCCATTTTTGCATTTGCAGCGCAAGGCTTTTTGTTGGCCTTAAATCGCTCTCAACCTCAATGGTAACGTCAAAACCAACCTGGCTGGCCAAGTCAAAACCAAAGGTTAACAGCTCGCAGTTTGTTAAATAAAGCAGCTCGCGGCGCGCATAAGCCTTAATAATCTGGTTTTTTTCGTGTTCTGGCGTGTCGCCATCGAGGTGCGCAGCTGGTATGCCAGCATCATTAAACATGGCGGCTGTCATTTTGCTATGGTTTACGCTGGTGCAGTACGCAATGCCCAGGCGGCCAAAAGCATGCTCTTTATAGTGCTGCGCAGCATCGCCAATAAGCACGGAGTCTTGCTCCATACGCTCTTTTAAATCTCGCTGCACGTAATCGCCGTTGCTTGTCCGGACGCGGCTTAAATCTACCCGGCTGGGCGCAAAAGGCCTGTAATCGCTTAGGCGTTTGTTGTCTATAAGCCAGCGTATGCTTTTGCCGCACACCATTTTATCATACCAGCACCCTAAGCCCTGGCCGCTCAAAAGCCATGGCGTTGCGCTAAGGCCTATAATCCATGTGCCTTGCTCTTTAAGCCACTCAATAACTGTATCGCGGCCGCTGCCACCAAAATGCGTTTCATCAATAACAGCAAGGTGCGGGGCTTTTAATTGCTGTAGCCGGCGGCGCAGCGTTTCTGTGCTTGTAATATGCGCTGGGCTGTGAGGGTTAAGGCTGTGCCCGGCCGCAATATAGCTGTGCTCAAGCTCAAAATGGTTAAATGTGCCGTGCATTTGCTTAATAAGATTCCGGCGTGGCACATCAAACCAAACGCGCTTATTTTTTGCGCGCGCCCTGGCTAAAATTGCGCTGGCCATAACGCTTTTACCTGCGCCGGTGGCGGCCTGCATCAATATGGCTTTATGGCCGTTGTGCATTTCCTCTGCTACTGCGTCCACAAGCTCTTGCTGGTCTGGGTATAATTGCAACATATTTTAATTCCCTGGATTCACCAAAACGCAGTTACGCTTTGCTCTTGTTATTGCTGTGTATGTCCACCTGCGGCGGTCTTCGCCCCGGCCTATTGGCTCGTTAATAACCACCACGTTGTTAAATTCGCTGCCCTGGCTTTTGTGGCATGTAATGGCGTAAGCGTAAGTAAAACGCTCAAGCTTGCTGTGCATGGGGTTTTCTCTATCGTATGTGGATTCATTGCCCCGGCAATCATCTGCCCACACCTTAAAACTGTCCATATCCTCAAAATCTAAAAAATAATATTGGCCGCAGTTTTTAGCATGCGCGCGTGCGTGGCCTATCATGCCGTTAAACAGCCCGGCAAAATGGTTGTTTTTTAAGCATATGAGCTTTTCGCCGGCCAGGGGCAGCTCGCTTAAAAAATCGCGCTGCTTTCTAAACCAAGCATTCATCTGGTGGCGCGTGTTATTGCGCCCCACAATAAGCTGGTCACAGTTTAAATACTTCTCTGCGCTTAGCTGGTTTTTGCGTAAAAACCAAAAGTCGTTGCCGGTGCGGCCGGGCTGTATGTATTGCCCCTCACGCACGGCCTTGCTCATCTGTATTATTCCGGATTCCAACGCCTGCCTGTGTATCTCTTCTAAAAACGCCTCTGGTTGTAGTGGGCACTCGCCGCTTACGGGCGGCAGCTGGTATGGGTCGCCTAAAAACAAAACCTTGCGGCACACGGTTAGCAAGTCGTCAACAATCCGCGCCGGCAGCATACTGTATTCATCCACAATAACCAGCTCGTAAAGCTTAAGCTCAGAGTCCTTGTTTAACGTAAATTTTGGCTTTTTAAACTCCTCTTGCTTTAGGCTTATATCTTTGCGTATTTCGCTGGCTCTGGCCTCATCCTGGTTAAGAATCGCGTCCTCAAGCTCTGCGGTTAGTGCCTCCATAACAGCTTTGTTGTGGCCTTTAATATCGTACAGCCAGCCGTGTATGGTGTTTACGTTTAAGCAGCCCTTTTCACGCAGCACATTGGCCGCTTTTCCAGTGTAAGCACAATACGCCACATTTGCGTTGCCCAGCTCCTCTGCCACTTTGCTGGCCATGGTGCTTTTACCTGTGCCGGCATAACCAGCCAGCACAAATTGCGGCGAATCCGCGTCCGGGTCTTTAACCCAGGCCATAATGGAGTCATACGCGGCCACCTGGCCTGCGCTAAATTTAATTTCCACGGCCGCGCCTCCTCTGCATGTTTTCGTTGTGCGTAACAACCTCTAAATTATCGCGCCGGCAATCAAGTGTTTGGTGGTTGCGGTGGTCAACGTGCATATCCTCTGGCGCGTCCATAATGTACCGGTGCAGGTAAACCTTTTTGCCCTTAATGGTGGCGCGCGCATAGGGCTGCCCTGGCTTGCGTTTGCTGCCCCGGCTCTTGTGCGCATGCCATTTGTAGCGGTTAACTCTGCGGTAGTCCTGCGCGCTTATAATGGCCACATAGCCCTGCGTAAGCTCAAGCACTCGCCATTTTTGCTTATGAGCCATCGCCTTGCCTCCAAACAAATTTTGTGCCGCCCTGGTGGCCGCGCTTAAAGCAATACCAAGCGCAGTTATCCTTGCCGGTGTTTTTGCTGCCTGGAATCCACTTAACACGGCCAACGCTAACCACTTTTACGCAGTATTTTTTAAACTCATTGGCCTGCACAGTATGCAAATAATCAGCATCAAGCAGAACCCATATTTCGCCAGCAAAAATGCTAAGTAAATGGCGCATAATGTGGTTAAAAATCTCGCCTTTGTCCGGGCGTTTTTCCCATGGCGGGTTGGTTATAATGTGCGTGCAGCCCTGCAGCATTTTAGCCGTAAGCTTAAGCGCATCTATTTTGGTGACTCGCGGGTCTGTAGGTTTTATGTCGCTGGCATGCGCCACCTCAAGCCCGTTGTATATAAGGTGGTAGCACAGCAAAAAATTGCCGGCGCACACCTCTGCATATTTGCCTAAAGGGTCAAGGTGCTCAATAACCGGCACAGCGGCCGCATATGGCGTTTCGTAAAAATCGCGCGGGTTGCGCTCAAATTCGCTGCGTTTACCCATTGCTTGCCCCTATAATCTTAACCTTGGCCACGTTTTCTGCCTCCTCAACCTTTTTTGCCCAGGCATTAGCGTCCTGCGCGCTCCAGTTTTCCAGCTGTATGCTGTGCGCTGTATTGTCGTGCATATCAACCACAGCGTATAAAACATCCCTATTTTTTGGCATTTTTACGCCCTCCCTGGTAAACAATCGCGCGGTGCTCTGCGCACCAGCTTTGGCCAGGCAACACTTTGTTGCCGCAGTATTCTGGCTGGGCTTCTGTACCGCCTATATACCGGCAGCACCCCCGCTCAATAACCTCTATAAATGTTTTAGGCTTCGTCATTGTTTTTTTGCTCCTGTTTGGTTAAATGCCAGTGCCCACAAAAATGGCACTGGTAACTGTTTGTGGCGGGTTTCCCGCCTAGCTTGGCCGCTCTGGCGCGGTATTTGTTGGCCGCCTTGCGCGCTTTTTTGCGCGTGCGGTATATTATTTTTTGAGTGGTGGCGCATAATTTTTTCACCAGTCAATATCCTCTCCCGTATCTGCCGCCTCCTGCGCCTGCTCATGCTGTTCTAAAAAATCAATTTCGCTCTGGCCATCAACTTTGTGCCATGCTGTTTCCTTTTTGCCGGCCACTGTGCGCCGCTCGTACTGGTAACCGAGTCCGGTCATTATTTTGCTTATGTCGTCCTGCGCCTGGCGCGTGCGGCGCGTGCGGTCTGTAATAACAAGCGCGTCCCATATCTCATGTGGGTAAATGTAGTGGCGGTTGGCGGCCAGCTTCTCAAGGTCTGCCTGCCATGGGTGTATATTCTCGCGCATACGCTGCGCGTAAATGGCTTTTTCGTATAGCTCGCCCTCTAAAAATAGCTTTTCGCCAGCCTTCCAAACTGCGTAAGCCTCTGCCCACAGCTGTTCGCGGTTCTCTTTTATGCCGGCAATATCAATTTTGGTACAATCCACCGGCCAGTAACGGCGGTTTCCTGTGGGGTCGTCTAAATAACCATCCAGCGGGTTAATAGAGCCTGCCAGTACAAATTGGCGCGGCATTATGGTTGGCTCGTTTTGGTATTTTTTAACAATACGGTCATATTGCGTACTAATAACCTGCTTGGCCTCATCGCTGCCCATTTTCTTAAATCCGCTCATCTCTGCCAGCTCCACAATAAGCACGCCCTGCAGCTTAGGCACTGTGCTGGGGTTTGGCAGGTCTTTTGCTTTAATGGTGTCGTCAAAGTATGCCCGGCCGTGTATGGTGGCCAGCTCGCGCAGCATTAAGCTTTTACCCAGGTTTTGCGCGCCCTCAAAAATTAAAATATGGTCAAACTTACACCCAGGCTGCATAACCCTGGCTACAGCTGCCGCCATCCACTTGCGCCCCACTGCGCTTAAATACTCTGGGTCGTCCTTTTTGCAGCCAGCATACGTGCGCAACCATGTATCGAGTCGCGGTACACCATCCCATTTTAGGCCTTTAAAGTATTCCTGCGCCGGGTTTTTTTGGTTGGCCATTATGCACGAGTCCAAAACTTTACGCAGGTTATTAAGGCCAGGAATCATGCCCTTTTTTTCCAGGTGCATGCCAAGCCAGGTTACATCTTCATCGCGCAGCGTACGTGGCATAAATTGCTTTGTGCGTTCCCATGGCGGCTTAAACGCAACAACCTTTTCCTGCGCAAACGCATCAAAAACAAACAAGCCCCTGTAATCCGGGTCGTATTCAATGTACACGCGCGTGTTGTCCAGGCTATTGCTTTTTGGTTGCCCTTGGTCATTGTAAAAAATAAGGCTCTGCCAATCATCGCGCGCCGGCGGTAACCCGCTGCCAGCCATCGCCGTTGCCGTGCCATCTGCATTAAGTGCAACCTCATTGCCAGGCTCTTGCTCTTCTGGCTCATGGTCTGCATATAGGTTTGTAAGCCGCTCTGCCTCTTCCGCGCTGTATTCAACGGTGGGCACTTGAGCAAATAAAGCTTCCGCTTCCTCTTGTGTTAAAGGCGCACCAGCGGCGTAGAGGGAATCATCATAACCGCCGGTGCTATCTGGGGTGCGTTTTGCAGGCGCAGCCACCAGAATCCTGTTACGCACAGCCTCAATGCCGTGCATTTTGTGCATATCATTAAAATCAGTATTTTTGCCCGGGTCGTCTATAGCAATATCCGGGTATATAACGTGCGCTGCAACCTTTACACCAACCTGTCGTGCTTTTTCCAGGCCTGGGTTTGTAAGGCGGTTGTGCTCGCGCCACTCAAGCCAGCGGGGGTCGTCCCCTGGTATCTCTTTTGGCTTAATATCTGCCGGCCGTGCGCGCCGGTTAAATGTCCACTGGTCGTTGTCGGCCGCTATAATAATGCGCGAATCCGGGTATTTTTTGCGCACAAATTTTGCCACAGCCATGAGGTTGCCAGCATTAAACGCCACAAATACTGGCCACTCTGGCATGGCCTCACGCAGCGTTTTACCGGTTGCCCAGCCCTCACATATTACAATGTTGTCCTTAGGGTTGTCCGGGCTGCCCAAAACAGCGTAGCCGCCGGCCACATCGCCGCCCTCCCAAAACGCTTTAAAGCCCTCTGGCCATATGCGCTGCAGGCTGCTTAGCGCGTTGCCCTTATATATTGGCACTAACAGTACATTTTTTTGCAGCTTGCCATCGTTGCCCGGTATATCGCCAACCCGGCTACCGGCTGCGCTTACGCCTTTGGTTTTTAAATATGGGTGCTGCTTCTCTTTGGCTTTGCGCCACACCTCAGTACAAACCTTAGCCACCTGCTCATACTGCGCCGCCTGCTCTTTTTCGTGCTGGGCTTTTTTGGCCGCTATTTTCTCTTTAAAGGCTTTGCGTTCCTCAGGTGTCCATTTTTTATTGCTCTTGCTGTGCCAGCTGTTCGCCTCTTCGCCGTGGGGGAAATACACAAAGCAACCAAAGCCAAAACCATCCTCAATAGCCAGCTTATAGCGCAAGTCTGGCTTTTTATCGCCCTGCACTTTAATCCTGTGCCATTGGTCGTCTGCCACAATATCAGCTGCGCTTTGTGGTGGGCAGCCTTTGGCCGCCATAGCGTCTATAAATTGTTGTATGAGGTCAAAATCGTCCATGGATTCCCTGGCACAGCCTGCAACTATGCACTTGTTTTGTTTATGTTTTTTTGCTGCCAGCTGAGCGGTTGCCCCTCTGTAGGCTGCGTGTAAATATTGCGTTAATTAAAAAGGTTTGGCAACCCCCTTGTTAAATATATTTTAATGTATGGGGGCACAAACGCTTGCCAGCCTTGCTGTCTGCCGGTTTTGGTGTGTCCATAACCTGCCCATTAGTTTGCTCTGCCGCCTCCTCATCCCACCGGCGCACTTCCTCTGCCTCACTATGGCGCGAATCACGCTCCCAAAGCTCAGGCGCGCGCCGCTCAGTAGGCCGTGTGCCCTTTTGCTTATACCAATGGTCGCTAAACCCAGCATCGCGCCGCCACTCATGCCACACCGGCTTAAGCTCGCGCTGTATGGTTTTGGGCAGTTTGGCGTGGTATTGCTCCAAAGCCTCAACCCCCTGCAAACATATTTTGTCCAGCTCAGCTTTAATGTCGGGCATCATGGCCAGCTGCTTTTGCTCATCCACCAACGCCGCTGCCTGGCGCATGGGCTTAATTTTGTATTTTACCGCCTGCTCTTCATGCACAGTAAGGTTAACCAGGTAGTCATTAAGCGCAGCTGTACCCTCATTTGCCGCGTTTTCCATGCCCTCAAGCAGCTTTTCAGCACTCATATTGCCTAATTGGTGGCCATTATCTATGCCTTTTTGCAGGTAATACCGTATAGCAACGCTGGCTGGCATGTGCATTTTCTGCCCTGCCTCCTCTGCCGCTTTGTATAAATCCTCTGGTATGCGTACATTTTTCATGGTCATTTTTTTGCTCCTCATTGTGTGCAAAGTGTAAGCTTATTGCGTGCACAATGTTAGCAACTTGCGTGCACATTGCAACATGAAATAGAGCATATTATGGCAAAATTAACAAAATTGTTAGTAATTAATGTGCACAAAAGCTAAAGCGGTGGCGCGCGTTTGCAATAAAAACAATGGCTTAGCCCAAAAGCCCCCAGCCAGGGCAAAACCTTAATGGTTTACACTTATTACCAGGGGGGGTTACCCCCT
>CALFWJ010000161.1 GCA_937928525.1 uncultured Alphaproteobacteria bacterium
CACAATCTGCTTTAAACAACGAAAGTAAGTAATATGTTTGGACTTGGATTAACAGAACTTCTGGTTATTTTGGTGTTGGTGTTTCTTATTTTTGGCGCAGGCAAATTGCCTAAGGTGATGGAAGAATTGGGTAAAGGCGCCAAGGCTTTTAAGAAAGCTACGGATAGCAAAAAAGATAAATAATGCCTTTTTTACCTGACATTGGCATGGGTGAACTGCTGCTTATTGGCATTGTAGCACTCTTTATTGTGGGGCCTGAGCGCTTGCCTGTGGTGATGGAAAAACTAGGCATTGCTTTTGCGAACCTACGGCATTTTGTGCAGGGCATGACTTCTGGTTGGGGGCTAACTGAGAGTGATGAAAACATGACGGCTATGCCAAAGAAAAAACCAACAAAATCCACCTCTGATGAATAACCAAACCATTGCCCATTTGCACGAACTTCGGCGGCGCCTGACGGGTGTTTTGGTGGTAACTTTGGTTGTCTTTGGTGTTGCTTATGGCTTTAAACAGCCTTTGTTTGAGTTTTTAGCGACCCCCTTACTAGCTAATGCTGATAACCTTATTTTTACGGGTGTGCCTGAGCTATTTTTTACATATTTAAAGCTCTGCTTTTTTACGGGTTTGTTTGTGGCAACACCTTTATTGTTATGGCAGGCTTGGCGGTTTATGGCGCCGGGGTTATACGCCAATGAAGCTTCGGGCTTGCGGCCATTTTTACTGTTAACCCCTGTTTTATTTTATGCTGGTGGCGCTTTTATGCACTTTTTAGTGATGCCTCTGGCAGTTGAATTTTTCTTCTCTTTCGCAACCCAAAGCATTCAGGCGCTACCAAGTGTGCAAGCGTATTTTGCGTTTTACGTGAAAATGATGTTTGCGTTTGGTTTAGCGTTTAATTTGCCGTTGGCTATTCTTATTTTAACCCTTTCGGGTGCTGTGAGCGTGATGACTTTACGCAAAAATAGGCGCTATGTTGTGCTCTCTATTGTTGTGGCAGCCGCGGTACTTACACCGCCAGATCCGTTAAGTCAGCTGCTGCTTGCGCTGCCGATGTATGTGCTGTATGAGGCAGCAATTTTAATGACTTCTTTAGTAAAGCGCCGTTAACTTTAAACGCTTCTGTGTTATTCTTTTTTTATGAAATTTTGGGCAACGCTACTGGTGTTTTTTATCTCTGCTTGCGGGCAAGAAGAAGTAAGCACGGCCTATGATGCTGCTGGTGTGGCGACATCTGGCGGCACGTTAGTAAGCGCCAGTATTGGCGAACCTGCTAATTTGGTGCCGTTTTTAGCGGGAGATTCGGCTAGCTCGGCCATTGGGGGTCTTATTTATAATAGCTTATTAAAATACGACAAAAATTTAAATCTTGTGGGTGATTTGGCTGAGAAATGGGACGTCGATCCTGATAATCTTGCTATTACATTCACCCTTAAACAAGGTGTTGTGTTTGCTGATGGCACGCCCCTAACCAGTGCAGATGTTTTAGCTACTTTTAATGTGCTGATTAACCCCAATACGCGCACACCATATGCGGGGGATTATCAGAAAGTAGTTGAAGCTTCTACGCCTACGACCCACACATTTAAAGTGACTTACGATGCCCCATTTGCACCAGCACTTGCCAGCTGGGCCGGGTTGATTGTTCTGCCAAAGCACATTATTGACCAAGCAGAAAACTTTAACGAAACCACTTTAAAAGAAACGCCTTTAGGTAGCGGCCCTTACGCCTTAACACAATGGCGGCGCGGACAAGATATTAGCGTAACAGCTCGGTCTGAATATTTTGCAGGCGCTGCCCCTATTAAAGTACGCCGCACACGCCTTATCCCTGACCAAGATACCCAGTTTTTAGAACTTAAAAATAAAACAATTGATACCATGGGGCTGACCCCTGTGCAGTACACGCGCTTAACAGATAAACCAAACTTTACCAATCATTTTGCTAAATATGCGTATTTAGGTAATGGTTATACCTACCTTGGATTTAACTTACAGCGCGAAATATTTAAAGATGTACGCGTGCGCCAAGCGTTAAGCTATGCAACACCGCGCGAGCAAATTGTGCGCGGGCTTTTACATGGTGAAGGTCTGCCCATTGCCAGCGTTTTTAAACCGGGCACTTGGGCACATAACAATAATCTTAAACCTTGGCCTTACGATGTTGCTAAAGCCCGCAAGCTTCTGGCTGAGGCGGGGTGGGAAGACCGCAATGACGATGGTATTCTGGACAAAGATGGGCAACCGTTTAGTTTTACTTTAGTAACCAACCAAGGTAATGCTTTGCGCGGTCAAACCGCTGTGGTGTTACAACAAGAATTTACTAAAATTGGCGTAGAGATGAATATTCGTGTGCAGGAATGGAGCACGTTTTTAGAGAACACCATTCGCCCCCGTAACTTCGACGCTTATATTTTAGGTTGGAGCCTAAGCGCAGAGCCTGACCCTTACGATATTTGGCACAGTAGTAAAACAAAACCAGCTGAGTTTAATATTGTGGGTTTTAATAATAAACGGGCCGATGACTTGATGGAA
>CALFWJ010000162.1 GCA_937928525.1 uncultured Alphaproteobacteria bacterium
GTATTTGTTGGTGAGGACGCTGCCTTGGGCGTCAATCACGGCTTGGCTGACAATATTTTCGCTCGCGATGAGTTCGATGTTGTTTTGTTGGCGGTTATGCTCGGCGTTGATGGCATCCATCACTGCGGTGTCGGTTTGAGCGAGTCGGTTGTTAAAAAAGTTGTTCATGGTATGAGCCTTTATTTTAAATATATTTGTTTGGTTAAAAATTTGTTTGAGGAAGGTTATGATTTTCTGTGCCACCTCACCCCCTCACTTCTTGTTGATGGTGCTGGGAAACTTGGGAGAATTGAGCGACGCGGCGGCGATGTCTCTCGCCGTCTGGGGCGTTGCCCAAAAAGTCTGTTGTTAAGAAGACTTCTAGTGCTGCAATCGCGTTGGCGGGCGCGGTGGTGTCGGCGCCGAGGCAGAGCACGTTGGCGTTGTTATCGCGGCGAGTGTGGCCTGCGGTTATTGCACCGTCGCACACGGCAGCGCGGATGTGGGCGTGGCGGTTGGCGGCCATGCTCATGCCAATGCCAGTGCGGCAAATAAGGAGGCCGAAGGCGGCGGAGTCTTGTTTTAAAGTATCGGCGAGTTTGGTGGCGTAGGTGGGGTAGTCGACCGCGGTTTTGGCGCTTGTGCCTAAGTCAATACAGTCAACACCTTGCGCTTTTGCCCAGTTGAGTAAGGTTGCTTTTAAGTCAACGCCGCCGTGGTCGGCTGCGAGGTAAAGCTTATGCGGCGAGGTATTTGTGAGCGTAGTGAATGGACGAGTTCCTTTTGTGGCGTTACTTAATGAATTGAGTTTACGGGGCAAAAAAACGAAAGGCAAGGCCTCGCACAAAAAAAGAGCAGTTTTTGCTGCTCTTTTTTAAGAAAGTTTTTAAACACGCGGCACCATGTTGAGTTGGCGCACTGCATATTTTAAATCTAGCCGGCCATGGTGGCGGCGACTTCTGCGGCGAAGTCTTCTTCTTTTTTCTCGACGCCTTCGCCAAGGCCGAAGCGGGTGAAGGTGGTGATTTCGCCGTCGACGACTTCGCCGACTTTACGGTCGGTGTCCATGACGAAGGCTTGGTCAACGAGGCAAATTTCTTCGCAGAATTTGTTGAGCTGGCCTTGTACGATTTTTTCAATCACTTGGGCGGGTTTGCCTGACGCTTCGGCGCGCTCGGTGTAAACTTTTTCTTCGCGGGCGAGGACATCTTGGTCGATGGCGTCACGGTTCAGGAACTGTGGATTAGAGGCTGCGATGTGCATAGCCACTTGTTTGGCAACATCGTCTTGACCAGCGCCAGAAAAGCCTGCGAGGACACCAATTTTACCGCCCATGTGGATGTAAGCGCCAACCGTGCCAGCCGCTTCTTCAACAAAGCTTGCGCGGCGTACGCCAATGTTTTCGCCAATTGTGGCAACAAGCTCAGTTTGAGCCTCACCCACTGTTTGGTTGCCCATAGATTGCGCTTTAAGTTCATCAAGGTCTGTGATGCCTGTATTAAGGACAATGTCGAGGACGGCTTGTGAAAAGGCTTGGAATTTGTCATTTTTGGCAGCAAAGTCAGTTTCGCTGTTTACTTCGACCATGGCAGCTTTATTGCCTGCGGTTTTAGCCACAACAGCACCTTCAGCGGCAACACGGCCAGCTTTTTTCTCGGCTTTGGCCATGCCTTTTTTACGGAGCCAATCAATGGCGTCTTGGATGTTTCCGCCTGTTTCAACGAGGGCTTTTTTGGCGTCCATCATGCCTGCGCCTGTCATGTCGCGAAGTTCTTTTACTTGAGCTGCCGTTACGGTCATGTGCTTAATCCTTTTTTAAACTTTGTATTGATAGCGTCAACATACCAATTTTGAGCAAAAAAGCAAGCCACAAAAAAGCAGCAGGGAGATTTCTCTTCCTGCTGCTTCTTTTTTGTTAGCCTTTTAGTGCTGCGAGTGCCGCAAAAGGGTTATCTGCTGTTGAACTTTCTGCTTCTTTAGCGTTCAATTCGGCGAGCATGGCACGATCTTCATCGTTAAGCTTGCCTGCGGTTTTGCTTTTTTCTGTCATAAATCGTACGGGTGGCAATTTGGTACAGAATTCTTGCATTTTTGGCCACATTTTTTGTAGAGCCAAAGCTTTGCGATTTTCATCGGTTAATTCTTCACCTTTTTGGGGCAGCTTAAGTTTAACGCCAACATACCTAAAAGGCACGCCTGCTTTGCGGCAAACTTTAATTGTGAGCTCTAACATGGAAAAATCTTTTTCATCTAGAGCTTCTACCGCTGCAACGTCCGCTGTGTAAATTTTATCCCGCATCCAAGGGTTAAAACCTCCTGCTTCCATTACTTCAGGGTCGAATTGAGTGTTTGCTTGAGCCATAATGAATATCCTTTCATGGCGTAAGTATAAAAACGTTATTGTGTGTGGTTATTATATAAGTATGCATGCGTTAGATTTCAAGACTTAGCTCACAAAAAGTTTAGTCGCTGAATGAGCGGATTTTTTTGATGAGCGCGGTGGTGGAATAACCGTCTTCTTCTTGCATGATTTTAACTTCGGCGCCGACTTTTAATGCCGTTGGGGTTTCTGGTAGGGTTTCTGGGGTATAGTCGCCGCCTTTAACGTAGACGTTAGGCTTGAGGGCGCGCAGGAGGTGGTCGGCAGTGTCTTCTCCTGCCGCGAACGGGACGACGTAATCGACGCAGGCTAAACCGTCTAGCACAAACATGCGGTCGGCCAATGCGTTATAGGGGCGGCCGGGTTTAAGGCGGCTGACGGAATCGTCGAGATTCACCGCCACCACGAGGACATCGCCCAGTGCGCGGGCGGCTTGCAGGTAACTGACGTGGCCTTTGTGGAGGATGTCGAAGCAGCCGTTGGTGAGGATGATTTTGCCGCCTTTGGCGCGGATATCGGAGAGTTGGGAGGTGGTGATAATGCTCATAGGTTAAGAAATAACACAAAAAACGCCTTGAGTAAAAACTCAAGGCGTTTGATGTGCGTTGTTATGCGGCGTGGGTAGATGCCGTTTCTGGTACGGGTTTA
>CALFWJ010000163.1 GCA_937928525.1 uncultured Alphaproteobacteria bacterium
GTCATCCAGTTCAGAAAAGGGAAGCATGTGGGTGATTAAATCTTCTGGCGCTTTAAATGTTGACGGCAAAAGCTCTAGGTTACAGACAATTTGTGCTTGTTGTTTTTGCTGGCAAAAACTACGACCATGGTATGCGTAAGGGTGGAAGTGAACATCATTCAGTATATGTATTTGCAATCGTTTAGAGCTGCTGGACACAGGCCAAAGCGTTTCTTCAGCGTATTCAAGCATAAGCTGGGCTGGTTTGTCGTGTGGTGTTGTTGTGTTGCTGGTATTATCGAGCGGCTTTTTAAGCCGACGGCCCTTAAGCGAAAGTTGGCGTTCGTGCGGAATACCGTAGCGTGGGCCAGTATTTTGTTGATTAACGTGGGTGAAAATAGCGGGTTCGCCACTTGGAGTGTAGCCAAAGGCTAAGAGGTAGAGATTAGCGGGCATGGAAGCCTCCTGTAAACGGGAATGGATATGTATGCGAAGATAGTGGCTACGCTAAAGGTTGTCAATAACGATAAATGCCTAAAATTTCAACAGATTGGCGCAATATTGGTGTGCCCCTCTTGTAATTAAGCCTCTTCGCCCTACATAATAAACAAGTAGTTTAAAAAACTTAAACACTTAACGGGTGAGGGGCGCGACAGTAAACCTCCCTGAAATTTACCGCCAAAAGACTTTAAAAATAGCGGTAACTGTAACCAACCAAAAGGGAGATTCATCACATGTCTGATGCTGCACAAGATAATACGCAAATGCCAAATCCAACCAACAAGCCAACGCGCAAAAACCAGTTTCAAGCTCGGTTGGATAATCAAAAAAGTCAACTCGAACGCCACGGTAACTTCGCTGAAGTGGTTATTCGCACCACACCTGAAGGCACCGATATGATTAACTTTGCCCGCCTGTGGGAATATGTGCTTGTGCAAGCCGACCGCAAAACACGGGGTTATGTGGCTAAATCTTCGCGCGCCGACTTTGAGTCTACCCGCCAAGGGTTTGAAGACAGCATCGAGTTTATGGCCAGCCGCATCAAAGACGCTATTGACCGCCACGATATTGACCTGACCGGTAATAACTTCATCTCGCGGGTTGCCCAGCGTTATGACATTGCTGAGCGCAAAAAAGCAGCGCCTAAAGCGGCAAACAAAGCCCCCGCAGAAGCCGCTGACAAACCGGCTAAAGCTGCGGCTAAGCCTAAAGCAGTTAAAGAAGACGCGCCCGCTAAAGAAGCTGAGGCCGCGCCAGCACCTGTAGACGAAATTGAAGAGATTTAGAATTTCAGGTATAAAAAGCCGCTCGGTTGAGCGGCTTTTTTTTGTGGGTTAAGGCAACATTGCCTTGGCAACTTGAACAAACATAATTTTAAAAGCAACAAAGCCTACCGCTGCACCGTATATGGCGTTTACGGTAATATCTTGGGCTAAATTAAAATCAGCAAAAAAGTAAGCAATAGGAAGTGGCAAGATTATAGCCCCAATTGCGAGCAAAACAAAGATAACATCTTTCTTGGTTGGCTTTTGTTTAGCTTCTTCATCTGATAGGTGTTTTATTGCTTGATTGTATTCGCTAGGCAGCTTTAATAAACTTTTGTTGATAACTGTTTGTACAGGAATGATAAAAAGCATTGCAGCACAAGCTGACCAAGGCGCAGTTGTTATGGTTGTAAATAGGCTTGCTAAAATACCCACCATAGCAAGCGTAGGCAAGGTGTCGTGGATAAGTTTATTGCTATCCATAATAAAAGCTCCGATGATTCTAAATAAATTAATTCTATTTGTACACATTTTTGATGAGCAAGCAACCCCTTTCTTGCGTTTAGTTTAAAATATCGGTATATCTAAGGGTATGAAACAGACATCAGCGCCACAAAATATTCCTGCCGACATTATCAATGAAGCCAGCCGTCAACACGCTATTTTGGCGCGTGGGGTAGAGCATATTTTAGGCGGCGACACAGAATTAAACGGTGAAAAACGTGACGGGCTATTTGTAAAATTGGTAGATAGCCTGCAAAATAAGCGCCCGCTTAAAGTAAAGCTTGGCATGGACCCCACAGCGACAGATTTGCATTTGGGGCATACGGTGGCGCTGACGAAAATGCGTCAGTTCCAAGATTTAGGGCATATTGCGCAACCGCTGATTGGTGACGGCACGACCTTGATTGGTGACCCTGCGGGGCGGAACAAAACACGGCCGTTGTTGGCGCTGGATGAAATTCGTGCCAATGCTAAAACCTATCTTGATCAGATTGGTAAGGTGCTAAAAAAAGATGAAACCTTTGATATTCGGTATAACGGCGACTGGCTGCTGAAGCTTGATTTTCAGGATATTATTAAATTGTGCGCGGATGTGACCGTGGCGCAAATTATTCAGCGCGAAGATTTTTCAACCCGTTTAAAAGAAAATCAGCCCATTAGTTTGCACGAGCTTTTGTACCCGCTGATGCAGGGTTATGACAGCGTAGCGATGGAGTGCGACATTGAGCTTGGTGGTACTGACCAGACGTTTAACCTGCTTATGGGGCGCCAACTGATGGACAAGCGCGGGATGCGGCCACAAATTGCCATGACGCTGCCGTTATTGGAAGGCACTGACGGTGTAGAAAAAATGAGTAAATCAAAGAACAATTATATTGGTGTGAACGATACGCCAGACGATATGTTCGGGAAGATTATGTCGATTAGCGATGAAATTATGCCCCGCTACTACGAGCTGCTCACTGACGTTGATATTAAAACGCTGCCGGCGCACCCGATGGATGCCAAACGTCAGCTTGGCCGTACCATTGTGGCACGCTTCCATGATGAAACTTCAGCGAAGACCACGGAAGAAGCGTTTAACAACCGCTTTAGCCAAGGCGAGTTGCCAGAAGATATAGAAACCAAGGCGGTAGCGCTTCCAGGAGGATTGTTGGGTGTTATTGTGGCGGTTGGTTTTGCCAGCTCTAACGGCGAGGCACGGCGTTTGGTGCAGCAAGGCGGTGTTAAGTTAGCGGGTGAAAAAGTAACCGATGTTGGTATGGTGGTTGAAGCCCCGACGCTGCTTCAGGTAGGTAAACTTAAAATTTGTGAATTGGTTGCCGCGTAAAAATGCGCTTCATACAGAAGCGCAATTTAAATTTTGAGGAAGTTTAGGTCCTTTATTGGTTAACCCAAAAACAAGATCATAGGCTTTAATAAACAGCTCATCGTCTACAAAAATACGGCAAAAACGCATAACTTGTTCTTCGTTGAGTTGTTTTTTGCTATCTTGACTTATAATAGCGGCCAAGCTCATAACTTTATCAAAGTCAGCAAACGGAAAGCTAGGGTCTTCTGGGTCTGCGACCCGATCAGAAAACGGTATCTTCATAGTGTTTCTCCAGATAAATCAGTTCTTAATTCAATATAACATGCATTTTTGAATAAAAATGTATATTTTGCTGTTTTTAATGTTGCATCCATATTTTAACTGTGCAATATTCCGCTTCATATACATAAAAATAAAAATCAACGACGCGAAACAAAGGGACTAAATAATGACACAACAAGTAATTAACCTCGACGAAACCGTACGCGAAGCTCTCCGTGAGCGCATCCTTAAGGGTGAACTAGGCGGTGGCTACCACTTGAGCGAACTTAAAATTTCTAAAGATTACGATGTATCACGCACACCAGTACGTGAAGCCCTTTGCGCACTTGCTGCTGACGGCCTCGTTGAAATGATTCCACACCGCGGCGCATTTGTTGCCAGCGTTGACCCACAAACCAAAGCTGACCAAATGCGTGCTTACAGCATGTTCTTGGGTATGGCTGCCAGCCAAGCTGCTACCAACGCTGGTATTGAAGGTGTGATGGAACTAGAAACAGCCATTAGCGCTTTAACTTCAGCTAAAAACGAAACAACTTACGTTGCTGCCGTTCAAAGCTTGAACACGCTTATTTTGACTATGGCAAATAGCTCAATGACCACTGAAGCTGTTGCAATGGTTGAGCGCCGTAATAATGTAGCCGACATTTGGTCTGGTTCTTACGCGCAAGCATCTGAAATTCAGAGCCAGTTTAACCTCCTTCTTGGTGCGCTTAAGCGTAACAAATCTGATGCTGCTGAAAAGACAATGCGTCAGCTTGCTCTTACAGCTACTAACGCTGCTTTCAGTAATGGTACAATGCAGGAAATTCAAATTCCAGCTCAGCCCTTGAAAAACGAAGGCCGTCGTTTAAACGCGTAAGTTAAGGCTTACCGTTTAGCAGCGCTAAAAATATCATACAAACCTTTGCGCCACAGTCCTACAGCGCAAAGGTTTTTTTTATGGAAAAACCTTTGTAGCGCTTTCTAAAAGCCTTTAAAATAATGCCATTATGACATTCTTCTTTCTGACCTTCTTACCCTATTTAGTGGGCA
>CALFWJ010000164.1 GCA_937928525.1 uncultured Alphaproteobacteria bacterium
AAGCCGTAACGCCTGATGCTTTTATAGATTACCTGAGTGGTTTGGTGCAAAAATAAGCCTAAAGTTTTAAAACATATAAAGGGTGCTTAATTTGGCGCCCTTTTTGTTGGTTTTTCTTGCGTTTTTGGGCATATTTTTGCACTATCTGATGGTTAATTTATGAAAGAAAAGTTTATGTCTGGTTCTGGTGCGTTGTTGGGGTATCTCCCGCTTATTTTAGTTTTTGTTATTTTTTACTTTTTGGTGCTGAGACCGCAAGCGCGTCAAGCGCAAGAGCACCGCACTATGCTTGGCGACCTTAACAAAGGCGATACTGTTGTAACGCTTGGTGGCATTAGAGGTGAAATTGTTAAATTAAACGAAGATACGCTTGTGCTGACAAGTAGTGACACTGAGCTTTTGCTAGAAAAAAGTGCCATTAGTAGCCGCGTGAGTGTTGCGCCTGCGCCTAAATCTCGGGTGAGTAAAAAAACACCTAAGAAAAACACAAAGAAGTAAGCCTTTTAAATGCTCAAGTTTAGTTTATTTTCTAAGGTTTCTATCTTCGCGATACTGGCGTGGGCTTTTTTTAATGCCTTGCCTAACTTTGTATCGCCCAGCGTCTTACCTGACTTCTTGCCGCAAAAAACGATTAACTTAGGCCTAGATTTGCAGGGTGGAAGCCACTTGGTGCTGGATGTTCAGTTAGAAGATGTATTGGAAACAGCCTATGAAAATTTAGAAGATGAAGTTCGGGCTAATCTGCGGGCTGAAAAAATAAACTATACTAATTTACGTGCTCGGGCGGACAGCGTGCAGTTTAACTTGCGTGAAGTGAGTGATGTGGATGCCGCGCGAGCAGCTCTGCAAGATGGCTTACGCTTGAAGATTGACCATGATGGCGCGCAATTTAAACTCACCTTTAGTGAAAATGCATTAGCAGAAATGAGCAGCAATGCTTTAAACCAAACACTAGAAGTTTTACGCAGTCGGGTGGATGAATTTGGTGTTTCTGAGCCGTTAATTCAACGTCAGGGCGAGCGACGCGTTATTGTGGAATTACCCGGTATTGACGATGCCGCACGCGCAAAAGCCATTATTGGTCGGACGGCGCGATTAACTTTTCATCTAGTAGAGGCTGCGGGGGCTGCGGTTTTAGCTAAACCTGGTAGTATTGTTCGATATGAAGAAACGCGTGATCCGGTAAGTGGCCAAGTTTTAGCGCGCACACCGTATTTATTGAAAAAACGGGCATCACTTACGGGAGATAGATTAACCAATGCCACGGCTGCCTTTGATCAACAAGGCCAACCCGCGGTAGATATTGCCTTTGACGCACGGGGCACACGCCAATTTGCCAAACTCAGTACCGATAATGTGAATAAACGATTTGCCATTGTGTTGGATGGCCGCGTGTATTCTGCACCTGTTTTCCGCGAACCTATTTTAGGTGGTCGCGCGCAAATATCGGGTAATTTTTCATTGCAGGAAAGCCAAGATTTATCCACTGTTTTAAGTGCGGGCGCACTACCTGCTGAAGTTGAAGTGGTGGAAGAGCGCACCATTGGCCCAAGCTTAGGGGCCGATAGCATTGCCGCGAGCCAAGTGGCGATTAGTGTTGGCTTTTTAGCTGTACTTATTATTATGGCCATTTTTTATGGTGTACTTGGGATGGCAGCTAACATTGCTCTGCTCTTTAATGTCCTGCTTATTCTGGCGGTTATGTCGGTGGTTGGGTTTACGCTTACGCTACCTGGTATGGCAGGAATTGTATTAACCATTGGTATGGCGGTAGATGCTAATGTGTTGATTTTTGAGCGTATCCGAGAAGAATTAAGTAATGGCCATAAGCCGCTGCTGGCTGTAAATAATGCGTTTAATGGTGTGATGAGCACAATTTTAGATGCTAACTTTACAACGCTTATTGCTGCTATTGTTCTGTTCGCGATGGGAAGTGGCCCGATTAAAGGCTTTGCGCTCACTTTAACCATTGGTATTTTAGCCAGCTTATTCACGGCGATAATGCTCACACGGTTAATGATTGTGGCGTATTTAGAGAAAACCAAACGCCGCAGCTGGAGTTTTTAACGTGGAAGAAACACGGCTTATTTTAAATACTTCTGATGGTAAGCGTATTTATGGTGCGCTTAACCAGCCATCGGCCAAACAAGCTGATGCCTTGGTTATTTTAATGGCAGGTTTGGGCCGTAACACCTTATATGACGCACTTCATGTTGAAGCGCGGCGCTATTTTAACGATCTTGGTTATGATGTTTGTCGGTTTAATTTTTACGATGCACGCTATGGTGCACGCCAATTACACGAAACAACGCTGCAAACACATTTAGATGATTTGACACAAATTTTAAGCGAAATTGGCAGTGGCTATAATAAAGTTTTCATTTGCGGGCATAGTTATGGCGGCATGCTGACGATGATTAAGAATGCTGGTCTAGACTTTGACAACATTAAAGGCCAAGCACTCTGGGATGGTGGACATGGTCTTGGTGACCGATTGGCGGTTATTGATGGCCGCATGGCAAAACCGTTCCCGGAGTATAATTTAGTAGGCTACGACTATGGCGTTAAGCTGATGGTATCGGCTGACTCGATGGAAGAGCGCAAAATATTTACGGTTGATTATTGCAATACTTTAGCAAAAAATTGTGTGACACCAACGCTGGTAACCGCAGCGAGCGAAAGCTTTTTGGTAGAGGGCGCCCGTGACTACTTTGAGCATTTAACAGTGGATAAAGAGTACGTTGAAATTTCTGGCGCGGCACACTTTTTTGCTGAAGGAGACACGGCATTAGCGCTTTATGCAGCCACGCATGATTTTTTTAAACAATATTTAGATAACGGAGACGCAAACTAAAATGGCACTCAAACTTATTCCAACTGGTACAAATATTTCTTTTATGCGGGGTCGTTATGTTGCGGGGAT
>CALFWJ010000165.1 GCA_937928525.1 uncultured Alphaproteobacteria bacterium
ATGCAGCTGAATGAAATTACGGAAACAGCGTTGTTAAAAAAATTATTAGAAAACGTTTATCTGTCTAATCTTGAGCTTTCTTGAAGCCTATAAGTGAGGGCTAATTTCTAACCACTTGTTCTTAAATGGAAATACATTTTACAGACATCTTATCTGGCCGCGGCCAGATTTTTTTGACCTGTTTAAAAAAGCAAAAGTCAATAGTAAAGAATATGAAAAATGCACTTTATTTGGGTTGTGGTGGTGGGGAAGAGGGTGCTATAAATAACGTCATGGAGTTGAGAGAGGAAACTCTGTAAAGCTCTACTGAAGCCAAAAACCCTCTTTTGGCGGTGACTATAAGTGCGGACGGAATGGGACTAAAAATAAAAATTTCCCAGCGCCTTAATGGTCATATTCAGAACAAAAATATATGTGACCTGTGCGGTAGAAACACATCAAATTTGCAAGACAAATATATTGTCCTTCAAGATAATATATTCTTTTGGCAAGTTGAAGTTAACGCATTTTACTTAGAGGCTCTCTTTGAGTAAAGCAGGTTGAGACTGAATGAAAAAATGAGGAGTACACCTACTAATGAGTTTGCAACAACAAGCAACCCCTTTCCGTCCAAATGCTAATGCATATTTCCGCGCCCGCGCAGAAACCGTATCGAGCAACCTTCCTGCTACTGTAGACGACTGTTTGTCGACTTACTTTAAAGAACTTAATGGCATGTCACCTGCCCCTGGTATGTACGACAAAGTCATTTCTCAGGTGGAAAAGCCCCTGATTGAACATGTCCTGAAATATGTGCGCGGCAACCAAGTGCGTGCAGCTGCTATTTTGGGTATTAACCGCAATACATTGCGTAAGAAAATCAACCTCCTTGAGATTGATATTCAAATTTTGCTCCGCGAGATGGCAAACTAATATTCTAGCATTTAGATGCAAAAAAGAGGCCCGTTAAGGCCTCTTTCTTTTTTGTTTAAACTGCATGTGGTGTGTGGGGAGCAAACAAATACTTCCACACAATTAAACCTGTTGATAAAGGTTCCCACCAGCTACGATTAAAGGCAACAAACATCCAGTTAACACCTGTTTTGGCGGGTGCAAATTTAAGGCGTCCGCGTGCTTCCTTCCAATACAGCCAAGCGGCAATTCTGACCCGTGGCATATGCCACCAATTTGTAATAATGACAAATTGGGTTGTTGGATTGCTAAGTTCAGATTTTAGCAGTTCTGGTAGATAAATGAAGTGGTCGCGGGTATCTTGCGACTTTTCTTCTAGCTGCACGTGCTGTTTTTTCCAGCCATAGGTCTTTTTCATGTGATTGAAAAATTCTGCGGCTTGGCTGGCACGTTCACCTTTACGGCTGTTTAGTTTGCTGTGTTTACCCGTAAATATAATTTTTTGAGGATTATATTTTTGGGTGAGTTCGTGCAGTTTTTCTGCGCGAGCTGCCATTGCTTCTGGGTTGCCAGTTAAGGCGATGAGTATAGTGCTCATGTGAGCCTCCTGTAAAAGGGATATAAAATGCTTTCTTACTTTATATATAGGGCGTTTATTGGTGTAAATCAAGCATGAAAAATGAAATAAAAAAAGAGAGGTAGGTGCCTCTCTTTTTCTAAATTTCTTCAGTCCAGAATGGTTCTTGCCAATTTAATTTTACAAAAATACTAGTTATAATTTCCCAAATTGCCCACATAAGAACAATAAATAGAAGTAGCGAAAAACTTTCTGTGTTGGGGAATTTTTCTATGACAATTATCCAAATAAATTGGAAGAAAGCAATAACAACGGCAGCAGTTAAGAAGGCTTTTAGAGCTAATACTTTCATAGCGATTTTCCTTAAGTTGGTGGGGGATGTTTCAATTCTTATGTATATCAATATAGCTGAAATTATAGAGTGCAGCAATACAACAGAGCATATACTTGTTTGTAGAGGTAGGCTTGTGATGAGAATTGGCGTGTATAATAATGAAATGATGTTAACGCAAAATACGCCCCTACCAGAAGATTTTTTGACCGCACCGAAAGAGTTGCCATACGCGCAACACGTTTTTGGTACGCGCGATAACACCTACGATAATATTGATAAAACCGTGCGGATGTTCACTGAGCGATTGGGGCCCATTGCCCACATGCGCCAAGTGCATGGTAACCGCATTAAATACGTAGAAACAAGCGGCGTGTATGAGGAGTGTGATGCTATTTTTACTGACCAAAAAGATTTATGGTTGGCGGTTAAGACCGCTGATTGCGTGCCTATTTTGGTATCTTCTCCTGTTGCGGTGGCGGTTATTCATGCCGGGTGGCGTGGGTTAGAGAATGGTATTATTGGCGCTATGATTGATGCATTACAAACTGAATTTGGCCTAGATAGTCATGAAATTCATGCCTTAGTAGGGCCTTGCATTAGCCAACAAAATTACGAAGTAGATGGTCATTTTAAAGAAATTTTTGCTGAGTATCCACGTCATATCAGCGCTGGTGATACAGATGATAAAGTAAATTTAGATTTGCGGGGCATTGCCGAGCAACAACTCATTGAAGGCGGTTTGATGGATTTGAATATTTCTATTACGCCTGAATGCACGTTTGAGAATGATGAACAGCTGTTTAGCTTTAGAAAAGGGACGGGCAAAGAAGCGCATCAACGGCAATTGAGTTTAATTAAACGTACATAAAAAAGGAGGCCGAAGCCTCTTTTTTTAACCCATAGCCTTTAGAAAAGGCGGGAGTTGTTCGTCAATTGCTTTCTCAATTTGCGCCTGAGATTGATTTTGACATTTTTGCACTTCATTGGCCCAAAACTGACCAACTTGGGTATATATTTCTTGTGTACGTATATTAAAATTTAAGGATGAAAACAAGGCTGCTCAAAAAATGTGCTATTAAAGACACATATTGTAGACTGAATAGGCAAGGCAATGTGAGTTGAGGTTGACTACCTTTACATGCGCCGCACATAATGGCGACATGAAAAACACACTCTTCCTCGCTGTTGCCCTATTATTTGTGGGTTGTACTGGCACTTACAAGTCGCCCGATATTACTCGGGTCAATGAAGAATCTGGCCAAGTACAGACTCTGACGAAAGCTAAAGAATTTGAGAACGGCATTGTGCAGGCCTTCCCTGATATTCCTATTCCGGCATCGCACCAAATTGATTTAGAGCGCAGCGTTATCTTTACATCCCCGAGCCAAACTGTTGGTAAAATTGGCCTTGTGGGCCGCGGCGACGTAGACAGTTTATACCGCTTCTTTGAAGG
Organism: uncultured Alphaproteobacteria bacterium; assembly: GCA_937928525.1. Classification (GTDB taxonomy): domain Bacteria; phylum Pseudomonadota; class Alphaproteobacteria; order UBA2136; family UBA6156; genus CALFWJ01. The sequence continues at coordinate 3,256 of CALFWJ010000165.1, forward strand.
GCAAATGGTAGCGCAAGGATGGAGCATGGTGAATGCTTTCCAGTCTGCGACGTCTTCGCTTTACTTTGCTAAGCCTGGCCGTTTCGTGGCGATTATTATTGAGCCCGCTGGTAAAACTGCAGGATCTTCTCGTGTGACCATTAATGTGGGACCAGAGTAAACAATAGCTCTTGGTGGCGCTAAAGCCACAACATAAAGTTTGAAAGGCAGCGGTAAGCTGCCTTTTTCTGGCTTTTGGGGCGTAAAAATTTTAAGTTAATACTATGGCTAAACGTAAAACTAAAACTCCTGACAATTTTCTTTCGCGCCGTTTATCGGAAGGGCTAGGCCTATTTATTTTAATGGGAGCGGTTTATTTTACGCTCACGCTTCTCTCTTATTATGCTGGTGACCCTTCTTTTAATAACGCAACCCCTGTGCACAATGTGCAAAATTTGGGTGGGTTGCTTGGTGCTTATTTAGCTGATTTATTAATTATGTTGTTTGGATTGGCCGCATTTGTGCCGGTGGGTTTAATGGTCGTTTATGCAACGCTACTTATGTCGCACCGCCCGATGCAAGAAGGCGTGTTGCAACTGGCAACGCTGCCACCTTTACTTTTATCAGCTACAGCATTGCTTCAGCTTTGGCGTCCGTTACCAGAGTGGCCAGCAGGGCAAATTGGCTTTGGTAATGGTGGCCTAACGGGTAAGCTTTTGGTTGCTAAAACCGCGCCGTTTATTGGTGGATTTGGCTGCATTATGTTCTTTACGGTACTCTTTTTACTCACGACGTTATGGTTCTTTGGCTGTACCTTCCAAGATGTCTCACGTTGGGCGCGCCAAGCTAAAATTGCTATTATGTATGTATGGAAGCGGGCGTACCGTGTGTTACGCCGCATTAAATTTAAACGCCCTGACCAGTTTGATTTACCGCTACCGTCACCTAAAATGCCAAAAGCCAAACCTATGGTGCAACGGGTGGAAGAAAAGCCCAAACCTGCACCGCGCCTAGAGGCTGAAAAACAAACGGCATTGCCATTAAGTTTGGAAGGGAAATTTGTTCTTCCGCCTTTAAGTTTGTTAGATGAAATACCAAGCAAACAGGAAAATGAAAGCGAAGAAGCGCTTACGCAAAACGCGCGCCGCATTGAAGCAGAGCTTAAAAACTTTGGGGTTGTGGGTGCTATTACCAAAATTTGCCCAGGGCCTGTTATTACTATTTATGAGCTAGAGCCAGCTGCTGGTGTGAAAACGAGCCAGATTGTGAACTTGTCGGATGATTTAGCGCGGGCGATGAGTGCGATGAGTATTCGGATTGCGCCAATCCCTGGCCGTAACGTGATTGGCGTTGAGCTTCCCAACCATAACCGTGGCATGATTAGCTTGCGGGAGCTATTACAAACTGAAGAATTTGAAACGAGCGCTGGCAAGCTTACGGTTGCTATGGGCGCAGATACCAGCGGTAACCCAACCTATGCCGACATTGCTAAAATGCCGCATGCGCTGATTGCGGGAACCACGGGCTCTGGTAAGTCGGTGGCGATGAATGCGTTTATTTTAAGCCTGTTGTACCGCATGACGCCTGATCAGCTTAAATTTGTGATGATTGACCCGAAAATGTTAGAGCTGTCTATTTACAATGATATTCCGCATTTACTAACGCCTGTCATTACCGACCCCAATAAAGCCGCCGCTGCTTTAAACTGGACAGTAAAAGAGATGGAAAACCGCTACCGCATGATGAGCGAGATGGGTGTGAAAAACATTGCATCGTTTAACGCGAAATTTAGTGAATTAGAAGTTAAGGGTGAAATCCCTACGCGGATGGTGCAAACAGGCTTTGATATTCATACTGGCCAACCTCAACTAGAAGAGCGCCCCGTAGCCGACAAAACCATGCCGCACATTGTGGTGGTGATTGATGAACTGGCCGACTTAATGATGGTGGCGGGTAAAGCAGTAGAGATGTATATTGCGCGCCTTACGCAAATGGCGCGGGCCAGTGGTATTCACCTTTTGGTTGCAACGCAGCGCCCCAGTGTTGATGTGGTGACGGGCTTGATTAAGGCGAATATTCCAACACGAATGTCGTTTAACGTGACGTCAAAAATTGATAGCCGTACGGTACTAGATAGCATGGGTGCCGAGCAGCTTTTGGGAAAAGGGGATATGCTTTATATGGGTAACGGTAGTAACAGCCTAGAGCGCATGCATGGTGCATTTGTAAGTGAAGATGAATGCAATAAGGTGGCTGACCATCTGCGCGCGCAAAGCGAGCCACAGTACATGGATAGTATTACCAATGGTGGTGGCGGTAACGATGCTGCACCAGGTGCGCCAATTGCGGCTGGTGGTGAAGGCGGTGAAGTTGATGAACTGTATCAGCAAGCCATCCAGATTGTAGCGCGTGAACAAAAAGCCAGTACTAGCTTTTTACAGCGCCAGCTTAAAATTGGTTATAACCGCGCCGCTGACCTGATTGATCGCATGGAAGCTGATGGCATGATTAGCGAACCTAACCACGTTGGTAAACGTGAAGTTGTGATGCGTAAACCAGAATAATGTAACCATTTGTTATTTGTGACGTATAAGTTGATGAACAATAAATTACGTAGG
>CALFWJ010000166.1 GCA_937928525.1 uncultured Alphaproteobacteria bacterium
ATAGCAACCTCACAAACGGAATTTAAAGATATTTAATATTGAATACTTATTGCAATTTATTAGCTTTCGGTCAAGCTAACTTTGCTTTTATCTTCTCTAAATCCGCCACCATATCAGGTGTTTTGGTGTTGTTCCTCAGTAAATACGCGGGGTGATATACGGCCATAGTATCTATTTTTGTGCCGTTAGGGAGCGCCAGTTTTTGCCACGCGCCATGCAATTTTGTTATACCTATTTTAGTGTTTAACAAAGTTTGCGCAGGCACATTTCCTACCAAAATTAACACTTTGGGGGCTATAATCTCAATGTGTTTCAGCACCAACGCATGCGTGGTAGCCAACTCTTTTTTTGTGGGTGTACGGTTTTCAGGCGGGCGCCAAAAGGTCATATTTGTTATATAAACTTTATCGCGCGGATAGCCAGTATCGCCAAATAATTTGAGTAAAAGCTGGCCGCTGCGGCCAACAAATGGCTCTCCTGTTTTATCTTCTTCGGCGCCAGGGGCTTCGCCAATCAGCATGATATTTGCAGTTGGGTTTCCGCCCGAAAACACTGTTTTATCAGCGTATTGCCGCAGCGGGCAATCTTCAAAACTTTCAACAAACGCCTTTAATTCTTCGCGCGTTTTAATGTGGTTTAAGTCGCTATATTCCATGCCACAACGTAACATAATTTAATATCCTACGCCAAGCGCTTGCCCTAACTGCCAACCTTTGCCATACTGTGCTCATGGGAAAAATTTCATACGCACTTGGCATCATATTCACGCTGTTATTGGCACTACCAACGCATGCGCAATCAGACTTACCAAAAGAGGCCAGCCTTAAACGCAGCGAAGTTTACGTCCGCTCTGGCCCTGGTACCCGCTACCCTATTTTGTGGGTATTTCAGCGTAAAGGCTGGCCTGTTGCTCTGCTTAATAAATACGACAACTGGTTTAAAATTCGGGACGTAGAAGGCGAAGAAGGTTGGGTGTATGTTGGTATGGTTAGTGGGCAAGCCACGGCCATTATATCGCCGGGAGAACCTGCCCTACTAAGTAAAAAAACAGATGACAAAGGCGCTATCTACCGCCTTGCGCCCATGGTAATTGTGGCCATTGAAGATTGCCCTGTGAGTGCCACAGAATGTAAAATTAGTTACGACGGCAAAGTTGGTTATATTAACCCAAACCGACTGCTCCGTTCTCAAACGAACTAAATCTCAGAACCAAAATAAAAACTAAAATAAGAAAAAATAATTATGTTTAAATTTATACTTCCACTCCTTTTTCTGGCAACAACACTTCAAGCCGATGATAACCGCTGGGAATACTTTAAAGACGTGACTGTGCTTAATCTGCGCGCTGAAGCCCGCGAAACTGTCACCCAAGATCGCTTAAAAGCAACGCTTAATATTCAGCACGAAGCTAAAACCGCCGAAGAGGTGCAAAACCACATTAATGAAAAAATGACCGAAGCTCTCAAAGCTGGCAAAACAGTAAGCGATGTTAAAGTTCGTACCGGCCGCTATAATGTGCGCAAACAAGCCCCGTACGACCGTAAACTCACGCTAGAGCAACGTCAGCGCCGCACCACTTGGGTAGGCAACCAAACTATTACGCTAGACTCTGCTAATCGCGCTGATATTTTAAAACTAGCCGGTGGTTTGCAAAGCATGGGCTTTAACATGAACGGCCTGAGCTATTACCTCTCGCGGAAAAAATCGGATGAATTTAAAGATAATTTAAGCACAGAAGCCATTAAAAACATGCAAGCGCGTGCGGCCAAAATTGCCAAACAACTTGGCCTGCCTAAAATTCACTTCGCGAGTATTAACTTTGGTCACACCTTCCCGCAGGCTAAGCGTTATAATGAAGTTGCGCAGTTAAAATCTCGGGCTTTTGCGGCTAGCGCCGATGCTGTAGCACAACCTGTTGCCCAAGAAGGTGATAGCGATGTGGTTGTTACCGTTAACGCTGAAGTGCATCTAGGCCGTTAGGCTTTAAGCTCGGTGCGCGCTCCTGCCAGTTCTTCTATACGCTAAATCCCTTGGTTAACCGCCATTTTTGTGCTATGTATAGAACATAACAAATAAATTTAGGAGCTTATCATAGGTCGTTTTAGAGGTGTTCCAGATCGGAACCGTAAGGATGAACATCGGATTAACCAACATATTCGGGCAAACATGGTCCGCGTTATTGGCGCAGATGGTGAACAAATTGGTGTAATTTCAACTGATGATGCCCTGCGTCGCGCTGAAGCTGCTGACCTTGACTTGGTTGAAGTTTCCCCCAACGCAGAGCCCCCTGTTTGTAAAATTCTTGACTATGGTAAATTCAAATTCCAAGAGCAAAAACGTGCATCTGAAGCGCGTAAAAAGCAGCAAGTTGTTACGGTAAAAGAAATGGCGATTCGCCCCCGTACCGAAGAGCACGATTACCAAATCAAACTCCGTAAAATCCGTGGCTTTTTAGAAGACGGCAACAAAGCTAAAATCAACCTCCGTTTTAAAGGCCGCGAAGTCACCCACAGCGACATTGGTAAAGAAATGCTCGACCGCCTCCAAGCGGACACCGCCGATATCTCTCGTGTTGAAAACCGCTCTGGCCTAGAAGGTCGCTTCATGAACATGGTTCTGGCGCCAGACAAAAGCGCCAAAAAGAAGGCTGAAGCAGAAGCTGCCCGCGCCGCTGCGGCAGCCGCAAAAGCAGAGCAAGACGCGCCTACCGAGGAATAAGCAAACTGCTCTTAAATTTATAAAACCGCTTAAATGCGGTTTTTTTATTGTCATCAGCATCACTTTAGAGTATACATAGAAACATCAAACGCCCACGGGCACATCTTTTACTCTTTTCTCATGGAGAATTTCTTATGACAGACTTAAAATTTAACCGCAAAAATGCACTCAAAGCAAAAACAGCGCCCTGGTTTCCTCACGCCTCAGAATGGCCAGAAACATTTGGTTTGCCAGTTTCTTTTAAGAATTTATCTTATGTATTTTCCTCTAAAAAAAGTCATTTTTTTATTGAACTTTGCAAGATAATGCCTAATGGCATGAATATTATGCCTGTACTTCATCGCCTTTGGCACTGGTTACTCGTTGGTCAGCATGAACAGAGTGCTCTTAAGCTTATGCAAGGCATGAAAGGTCATCGCATCCATAATAATGGCCAAGCCCTACGTAAAGCAATACGTGAAGTTGCAAAACTTCATCAAGATGCTGTTGTAGATAACGGTAAAATCAGGTCTAATTTATGGGATCAGCATATGACACATTATTTTGTGTATGGTGGCGGTTATAATACACCAATACCTCATGTTTCTGCCCAA
>CALFWJ010000167.1 GCA_937928525.1 uncultured Alphaproteobacteria bacterium
GTCACTTCTTCAGGGCGTTCATCAATCAGTAGAACAATCAAGGTTACTTCAGGGTGACGCTCCTCAATCGAGTGCGCGATGCTCTTCAGCATTACAGTCTTACCTGTTTTAGGCGGCGCCACCAGCATCGCCCGCTGACCAAGCCCCATCGGCGCCACAATATCAATCACACGGCCGGTCATATCTTTAGGGTTGGCCGTATTACCTTCTGCAAGGCTAAATTTCTCTTTCGGGTACAGCGGCGTAAGCTTGTCAAAGTTCGGACGCGCACGCGCACGGTCAGGCGTTCCATCGTTTACGCTCTCAAGTTTAACCAACGCAAAATAACGCTCACCAGGGTTAGGGAAACGCACCGTGCCGCTCAACGTATCACCCGTTCGTAAACCCATTCGTCTTATTTGGCTTGGGCTCACATAAATATCTTCAGGTCCCGCGTAATAGTTGTTTTTGCTGCTGCGTAAAAAACCAAAACCATCACTTAAAATCTCAAGCACACCTTCACCACGTACTTCAACACGGATTTTCTCAGGTAACTTTTTAACAATCTGGAACATCAGTTCATGACGACGTAAATTCGCAGCGTCTTTAACTTTTGCACCATCAGCAATATCAAACAACTGATCATTCGTCATGCCGCGCAATTCATCTAAGTGTGTCAGCTTCAAACCAACCTGATGCTCACCAGCATCCACAGTTTCTAAAGGCTTGTTATCCCGTTGATTATGATTGCCTTGGCCTTTGTGCTGACCGCGCTTTGCAGTTGCAGCAAGCGCCGGTTTAACGCGTCCAGCTGTTTTAATTTCATTTTCTTTCTCAGGTACCTTAGGTTCGGCAGGCTTAAGAGTACGTTTTGGCTTAATAGGCTTAAGGGTGGGTTTATCAGCAGGCATAATATAGAGGAGTTTTCTTTATTCAGTAAGCAGGGCTTGGTAAAATAAGCAATGCGTTTGATGGATGATTTTTATAGAAGTAATATCGCTGCAAACCAGCAATACCCATATCTAACCCGTTTCCTCTTTTTCTGTCAATAAAAAAAACGCCCTGACTTACAGGGCATTTAAATTGTGCGCTAGGCGCGAGCAATGCACACATAACGAATTATTTATCAGCCGCACGCATAAAGTAATACTGCTGCGCCACACTAATAATATTGTTGGTCACCCAATACAACACTAAACCGCTTGGGAAGAACAAAAACAGCACCGTAAAAATAACCGGCAAGAATTGCATAATTTTTGCCTGCATCGGGTCACCCATTTGCGGCGATAAACGCATTTGCACCCACATGCTCAAGCCCATAATAACAGGCAGCACATACCACGGGTCGGCAACCGAAAGGTCATGAATCCAAAGCACAAATTCAGCACCACGCAACTCAAACGTCAGCAGCACCATTTTATACATCGCAAAGAAAATAGGGATCTGAACAAACATTGGCCAGCAGCCACTCATTGGGTTAACGCCATTTTTCTTGTACAGCGCCATCATTTCTGTTGCCATGGCTTGCTTGTCGCCATCACCATGTTTTTCTTGCAGAGCCTTCACTTCAGGCTGAATTAAACGCATTTTACCCATCGACCGATAGCTCTTTGCCGCCAACGGATACGTCAAAAGCTTCAACAACATCGTCAACGCAATAATCGCAAAACCCCAGTTCCCTAAATAACTATAGAAGAAGTTAAGCGCCACAAACATCGGCTTCGCAATAAAATGGAACCAACCAAAATCCACAATCGTATCTAAACTATGGCCTGCGTTTTCAAGCTCAGAAATCTGCTTAGGCCCCACATAAAAAGCAGTATCAAAGTTAGCACCGCCGCCAGCTGCCACAAAACTAACCGGATACGTCACCGCCGCAAAAAACTGATTATCTTTAGCGCTAAACGCTCGCTCAGCCTTATTTTCTACCAATTGCATCACCGTAAAGAATTGTTCAGTGAAACCCCAGTATCCACCAGCACCACTTTCGTTATAAGCCCGCTTTGTTATTTTTTTATAGCTATAATTCGCAGCTTCAAAATCTACCAATCCTTGCGGCCCAAAGTAGTTATACCAGCTAGACAGCTCTTTCTCTTTCTGCGTTCCAACACGACTCACAACGGCACTTTGCTGCAACGATACAGGTACAGCAGCGCCATTCACAACTGTATCTTCCACATGCAAAACATAACCATCAAAGTATAATTCACGGCTAAAGCTCTGCCCTGTTGTGTTCTGATAATTCAATAGCATCGGCTGCGCTTTTGTCATTGTACCTGCTTCTGCCAACGTCCAACCTGTATTAGCATTTGGCACATTCAATCCACCAGCACTATAGTTAACACTCAATCCATGCAGAAAATCACCTGTTCCCAACAGTGTTAAGCCATCTTCACTCGCTATAATCTCAGCACCATGGGGGCTATATTTATTCAAAATCAAATCACTCGGTAAGCCACCTTTTAAGTCAACTAACCCGCGTACTAAATCTGTTTTAAATTCAATTTTTTCACTCGTAACAACAACAGGAACAGCCTTATTTTTCACAGCCACCACAGGTGCTAACGCAACCTCAGTAGCAGAAAACCCTTCAGCGTTTTGCGCCACCTCAGCATCAATAATAGGCTCTTCAGGGCCGTAACGGCTCATGTAAAATTCAAAGCCTAAAAGTACAGCAGCGCTCAAAACAACGGCTGTTAATAGGTTTTTCATATTCGTTTTCTCGTGCGGTTGTGGCAGCATTTAAATGTCTTTTTTCTGTTGTTTATCAATATCTTCTGGCAAGAAGTCAATCCCACTTCCACCACCAGGGCGGCACTTCCATAATCGGCGCAACACTAACCCAGTTGCAGTTAAAAAGCCATAGCTTTTATAGGCATCAATAGCGTAACTGCTACAGGTCGGATAGAACCGACACGTTCGCCCAAAAATAGGCGATAGCAAAAACCGATACATATATATAAGCCCAAGCGCAATATAACTAAGTGGATTTTTCATCGCGGCTCACCACTTCTAATTTTCGTAAAGCCCACCACACATCTTTTTGCAACACCGAAAAATCACGCGCCAGTATTTCTTTACGCGCAATAAAAATCAATCGGGCGTTAACATCAGGGAAATCATCGTTTAACCGTACAACAGCATCAACCAAACTCCGCATGCGCCGCTTGGCACGGTTACGCTGTACCGCTCCGCCAATTTTTTTTGTAGCGGTAAAACCAACGCGCACGCCATCGCCGCCTTCGTTTGGTAAATATTGCACAATAAAAGCGGGCGTCACCCAACGTGCGCCCGCTTTGGTTAGTTCTACAAACTCACTACGTTGCGTAATCGTAACTACGGCAACCATAAGTTAGAACTTAATTACTTCTTATAACGTGTAGAAGAAAGCTCAGTACGACCTTTAGCGCGACGTGCTTTCAACATTTTTTGGCCAATTTGGCGCAACCGAACACGAAAACCGTGCTTACGCGAACGCTTAATTTGACTTGGCTGGTATGTACGTTTAGTGGACATTTCTCTGTCTTTCCTCTACTCAATTAAAACTTATATAAGCTGCTTATACCTCATACAGCCCCATTGTCAAGCCTGATTTACAAAAATTGCTTTACTAAGTCCAAGCTATATCGCTATTATTTCGATCTCATTGTAACCAAACGAACGCATTCTGCGTAGAAGTAAGCAAGATTACAAATACACAACAACTTAAAAGATTGACTAAACCCATGAAAAAATTTCTCCCCCTTATTATCTTAGCCGCCCTTATGGCTGCCACTTACTTCTCAGGCCTTACCCAATACCTCTCGCTAGAAGGTATTAAAGCCCAGCAAGAAAACTTTAACGCCTTCTACGCCGAACACCGCATCCTCACCCCGCTCCTTTTCGCTCTCGCGTATATTATAGTAACTGCGCTTTCACTTCCTATTGCCAGCCTGTTCACCTTCCTCGGTGGTGCGCTATTTGGCCTCTATTTCGGAACAGCCTTAGTTGTCAGCTCAGCCACCATTGGTGCATCTATCCTCTTCCTCATTGCCCGCAGTTCATTAGGCACCACGCTGCGCGACAAAGCCAGCGGCTTCTATGACAAATTCGAAGCAGAAATGAACGAAAACGGTTTCAACTACCTCTTGTTCCTACGCCTCGTTCCTGTGTTCCCTTTCTTTATTGTTAACATTGTGCCTGCGCTCTTTAACATGCGCCTCAGTAGCTACGTTATTGCAACTTTCCTTGGTATTCTACCGGGTACAGCTATTTATGTTAATATTGGCCGCAGCCTTGCCGAAATCGACTCACTCTCAGGCCTGTTAACCACAAAAACACTTTCAGCCTTTGTACTCCTTGGTTTGTTCGCCCTTGTGCCTACCGCCATTAAAAAGTTTAAAAAATAATTAACCCATATATATAGAAAGCTAAATCCATGACAAAAAACCTAGAAACCTACGATATCGCCATTATCGGCGCAGGCAGCGCCGGCCTCACTATGGCCGCCGTATCTGCTAACCTTGGCTACAAAGTAGCCCTCTTCGAAAAAGACAAAATGGGCGGCGACTGCCTCAACACTGGCTGCGTCCCCAGCAAAGCCTTACTCTACATTGCCAAAAAGAAACATGGTGGTGCTAAAATTACCTTCGCTCAGGCCATGAAGCACGTAGCCGATACCGTTGCTCACATCGCCGTCCACGACAGCGTAGAACGCTTTGAAGGCTTTGGCGCCACAGTCATCGAAGAAGCTGCAAGCTTTATCGACGATAAAACCCTAACCACACCCTCAGGCCGCCTTATTACGGCTAAGCGCATCATTATCTCAACGGGTTCACGCGCCGCTATCGTACCCATCCCCGGTGTGAATG
>CALFWJ010000168.1 GCA_937928525.1 uncultured Alphaproteobacteria bacterium
TTATATATTATTTTTATTTTGATTAATCATAGCCTTCAATTTACATTTCTTGCAAGTAGCAATTTCAGAAAGTCTGTTGTTTTTATAGGCACACTTCGTTCAAATCAAATTATCACTCTTTTGCTTGAAGTGACAACAAAAGCGCGCTATAATCCCGATTAATTAACACAGGAATGAGCACATTTCTGCGTTAAAATAACAAAACAAAGGATACTTTACATGGCGAATTATACGCAAGTCACCGCTCAAGATGCCGGTCTAGCGCAGCACATGAACCAAATTTTTAGCTATATGTCTGGCGGCGTTGCGCTGTCTGGCCTTGTGGCTTACTTAACCACTAACTCCCCCGCGCTTTTAAATATTGCGCTCAGCTCAGGCTGGATCTTTATGATTATCTGGCTTGGTTTTGGCTTTTTTATGCACAAAATCGTGTTTTCACTTCAGCCGACTATGGCTTTGGCCGTCTTTGGCGTGTTTAGCGCGCTGACGGGCTTTACTTTAGCGCCTTTGGCTCTTGTTTATACGGGTGCGAGCATCGCCACAGCCTTCTTCACTGCGGCGGCTATGTTTGGCGGTGCGGCGCTGTATGGCTACACAACGAAAAAGAGCCTTTCTGGTTGGGGCAACTTTTTGATGATGGGCGTTTGGGGCTTGCTCGGCGCTATGGTGGTTAATCTTGGTTTTGCCTTATTTACAGGCGCACCTATTAGTGGCTTGAGCTTTATTACATCGCTTATTGCTGTGCCTTTGTTTGCGGGTATGACAGCTTATGAAACCAATCAATTGAAAGAAATGTTCCACCACGTTGCCAACGACGAGGTGATGCGCACCCGCACCGCTATTATTGGCGCGTGCAGCCTATACATGAACTTTGTGATTATGTTTACCAACCTGTTGCAATTGATGGGCAGCCGCGACTAACGTGCTTTACAATTTATATAAAAGGGCGCTGGATTAGCGTCCTTTTTTTATGTTAGATTAGCTCTACAAATTGACAAGAAAACAACACTTTATATGACAATTCCTGCCTACAAGCCCGCCCAAATTGAATCTAAATGGCAGCAAACATGGGCCTCAGCCAATGCTTTTGCCACCACCGAAGCCGCAGACAAACCGAACTATTATGTGCTAGAGATGCTGCCGTATCCCTCTGGTCAGCTGCACATGGGGCACGTTCGCAACTATACGCTGGGGGATGTGTTAGCACGGTTTAAACGCGCAACAGGGTTTAATGTATTGCACCCAATGGGCTGGGACTCGTTTGGATTACCCGCCGAAAATGCAGCGCTGAAGAGGCAAATTCATCCGCAAAGCTGGACGCTAGAAAACATTGCCGACATGAAAACTACCATGAACAGTTTTGGCTGGACGTATGATTGGGACAAAGAAATTACATCTTGCTTGCCAAGCTATTATGGCCACCAACAAAGCCTCTTCCAAGATATGTTAGCCAAGGGTTTGGTGTATCAAAAAGAGAGTATTGTGAACTGGGATCCGATTGAGAACACGGTACTGGCGAACGAACAAGTGGTGGATGGCAAGGGCTGGCGCTCTGGTGCGCCTGTTGAGCGCCGCACCATGAACCAATGGAACTTTAAAATTACGGCCTACGCCGATGAGCTGTTATCTGACCTTGATAAGCTAGACGGTTGGCCCGAGCGCGTCAAAACCATGCAACGCAATTGGTTGGGGAAGAGTGAGGGCTTAAACTTTGCGTTTGATGTGCATCTTGGCGATAAAAAAATTGCGGATATGCCGGTTTATACTACGCGACCAGATACCATTTACGGCGCCAGTTTTTGCTGTGTCGCACCAGAACATCCGCTTGCCCAAAACACCGCAAAAGAAGATGCCACCGCCCAAGACTTCATTAAACAATGCGAAGGCCTCGGCACCAGCGAAGAAGCCATTGAGCGCGCTGAAAAACTAGGTTACAAAACACCGTTTACGGCTAAACATCCGCTCACAGGCGCTAACCTCCCTATCTATATTGCTAACTTTGTCCTGATGAGCTACGGCACAGGCGCGATTATGGCCGTACCTGCCCACGACGAGCGCGACAACGCCTTTGCAACTAAATATAACCTCCCGATTGTGCCCGTTGTTAAAGCCGAAGGCATCGCTGAAGAGACGTTCCATAACAAGGCGGGCACGCTCATCAATTCAGCTGAATTTAACGGCGAAAACAGCGAAGATGCCAAAGCCAAACTCATATCTCTCTTTGAAGAAAAACACGGCGGTGCCCGCACCACCAACTGGCGCCTGCGCGACTGGGGGCTTTCTCGCCAACGCTACTGGGGTTGCCCCATCCCGATTATTCATTGCGATAGCTGCGGTATTGTACCCGTACCAAAAGCTGACTTGCCCGTTAAGCTGCCTGAAGATGTGACGTTTGATAAACCTGGCAATCCGTTAGAGCATCATCCGACGTGGAAAAGTGTGCCTTGCCCCAGCTGCGGCAAGCCCGCCACGCGCGAAACCGACACCATGGACACGTTTGTGGATTCTAGCTGGTACTTCTTGCGGTATATTTGCGCCGAAAATACCGAGCAGCCGCTAGACAGTGCCCGTGTGAATAATTGGGTGGGTAAAGATAAAATCCGTACTGCGGGTGGTGTGAACCAGTACATTGGCGGCATTGAGCACGCTGTGCTGCACCTGCTTTATGCGCGCTTTTTCACGAAGGCGCTGCGCGACTGTGGGCACCTTGATTTTGATGAGCCGTTTGCAGCGCTGCTCTGTCAGGGTATGTTGATTGGCAACACGTATCAGGCCGCGAACGGCGACTATATTTACCCAAGCCAAGTTGATATGCGTGGAGATAAAGCATTTAGTAAAGAAACAGGTGAAGAGCTGACTATTTTGCCCGCTGAGAAAATTTCTAAATCAAAAAACAACGGCGATGCGCCTGAAGCTCTGATTGAGAAATACGGCGCTGACACCTTGCGCCTTTACATGATGTTTACAGCACCGCCCGAGCGGGATTTAGAGTGGTCTGAGACGGCCATTGAAGGCGCGTGGCGGTTCTTGAACCGTGTTTGGACGCTGGCGCATAATGCTGACAGTAGCTTGCCTGCCGTGGTGTCCACCAGCGACTTAACCACCAAGGCCGAACAAAACCTAAAGCGGGTTATTCATAAAACCATTGCGAAGGTAACGGGTGACATTGATAGCTTTAGATACAACACTATGGTGGCGGCGTGCATGGAGCTTTCTAACGCGCTGGGTGCTGCTAAAGTTGAAGACGGTGCACATATACCTGCCCTTTTGCATGAAGGTGCCCGCGCTTTAGTGCAGCTGTTAAACCCTGCCTGCCCGCACATCACGGAAGAGCTATGGGCAACCCTTGGCAACACCACACCGCTGGCGCAAAGTCCGTGGCCTACCACCGACGCAGCCGCGGCAGCGGACGCTGAAATCACGCTAGTGGTGCAGATAAATGGCAAACTTAAAGCTAAGCTAGAAGTTGCGGCGGACATCAGTAAGGACAATGCCCTTGCCGCAGCTAAAGATGCCGTGGCGGATGTTGCGCCTGCCGATAAAATCCGGAAAGAAATTTATGTGCCTGGGCGGTTGGTTAATTTTGTGGTGAACTAAAAAAGGAGCCTGCTTATTACAGCAGGCTCCTTAATTTTTTATACGTCGTCTTTTTTAGGAAATTTAGCTTCCCACCAACTATCAAAGCTGGCATATACAGCAAAAATAAACGTTGTCATAATTACTGAAACAAAAACAATCAAAGCTAGTATTAACATTCCTGCTACACTAGCAAGTATAGCCTCCGCCACACTTACTGCACCAAGTAGGTACAATATTCCCGCAACAAGAAGAGCTGCCCCGAAGACAACGCTTACAAACGCGATAGGTTTTACGTTCTTTGGAAACCAAGCAAAGACTTCCAACAATCCATTTTTAATTTCATTAAGCATATTTAAGCCCTCCTCAGGCATAAAGAAAACGGGACAGTAACACCGCCCCGTTTTATTGGTTAAGTGTCATAATTAATTTATATATAAGTATATAATTTTTTATTTTCAAGAGCTCAAAAAAATAAAAAATTATCACCCTTCGCTTGACGCTGCTAAAAATTAACCTTATAACTTTATCACTCCAATTTAAGGAGTGCTAAAAACAAATTCAATAGGAGAAAAAACATGAGCATTGCTGATAAAATCCGTCCTCTCCACGACCGTGTGGTTGTTAAACGGTTAGACGCTGAGCAGAAAACCGCCAGCGGTATTATTATCCCCGATACAGGCACTGAAAAACCCCAAGAAGGCACAGTAATTGCCTGCGGTAAAGGCGCCTTGAAGGACGACGGCAGCATCCGCCCCATGGATGTAAAAACTGGCGACGTTGTTCTATTTGGTAAATGGGCCGCCACCGAAGTGAAGCTTGAAGGCCAAGAACTTCTGGTGATGAAAGAAGACGATATTATTGCTGTACTCAACAAATAACTATAAGCCAAAATAAGGAACCTCTCTCATGGCGAAAGACATTAAATTTTCGAACGATGCACGCACAAAAATGTTGGATGGCGTGAACACCATTGCCAACGCGGTTAAATCTACTTTGGGGCCAAAGGGCCGTAATGTGGTGCTGGACAAACCCTTCGGTGCGCCGCATATCACCAAAGATGGCGTGAGCGTAGCCAAAGAAATTAGCCTTAAAGACAAATTTGAAAACATGGGCGCGCAAATGGTGCGCGAAGTGGCGAGCCGCACGAATGACTTAGCCGGTGATGGCACCACCACCGCTACCGTTCTGGCGCAGGCGATTATCACTGAAGGTATGAAAGCTGTAGCCGCAGGCATGAACCCAATGGATTTGAAGCGCGGCATCGACGCCGCAACCACCAGCGTGGTTGAGCAACTCAAAACGCAAATGAAGCCTGTAAGCGGCCAAAAAGAAATTACGCAAGTAGCTACTATTTCTGCTAATGGTGACGCCTTTATTGGTGAAATTATCGCCGAAGCTATGGACGTTGTCGGCCAAGAAGGTGTGATTACGGTAGAAGAAGCGAAGGGCCTAGAAACTGACCTCGATACTGTTAAAGGCATGCAGTTCGACAACGGTTATTTGTCTCCATACTTCGTGACCAATGCCGATAAAATGAACGCGGAAATGAAAAATCCACAGATTTTGATTACGGATAAAAAGATTAGCAGCCTAGAGCAGCTTCTGCCTGTGCTTGAGCCTGTGGCGCAATCTGGTCGTGAGCTCATGATTATTGCCGAAGATATTGAAGGCCAAGCGTTGGCTGCGTTGGTGGTAAACAAACTTCGAGGTGGCCTTAAAGTGGGTGCGGTTAAAGCCCCTGGTTTTGGCGACCGTCGTAAAGCGATGCTGGAAGATATTGCCGTACTCACAGGCGGGATTGTTATCAGTGAAGAAGTGGGCCTAACGCTTGAAACAGCCACGCAGGAGATGCTCGGTACCGCAAGCACTGTAACCATAACTAAGGACACCACAACCATAGTCGATGGCAACGGCGCCAAGGCAAATGTAGAAGGCCGCGCGGCGCAAATTCGCACTCAAATTGAAGAAACAACATCAGACTACGATAAAGAAAAACTACAAGAACGCCTCGCTAAACTTGTGGGTGGCGTTGCTGTTATTAAAGTTGGCGGCTCTTCTGAGCTTGAAGTGAAAGAGAAAAAAGACCGCATCGATGACGCCCTCGCTGCCACCCGCGCAGCCGTAGAAGAAGGCGTGGTTGCAGGCGGTGGCGTTGCGCTGCTCCGCTCTTTGTCTGCACTCGATAAACTGGACCTTTCTAACCGTGACCAAATGGTGGGTGTTGATATTATCCGCCGTGCGCTAGAAGCCCCAATTCGTACCATTGCCTCTAACGCAGGTGAAGATGGCGCCGTGATTGCGGGTAAAGTCCGTGAACAGAAAAAAGCGAGCGAAGGCTACAACGCTGCCACAGGCGAATACGTAGACATGATTGAAGCAGGGATTATTGACCCCACCAAAGTCGTGCGCACTGCGCTGCAAGACGCAGCATCGGTTGCCGGGTTGATGATTACCACCGAAGTTATGGTCACAGACTTCCCGGATGAAAACAAAGCTGACCCTGCTGCCGCTATGGGTGGTGGCATGGGCGGTATGGGCGGCATGATGTAAAGGATTTTCACATTGCAGCAAGGGAGGCTTAGCCTCCCTTTTGCATTGGGTGTCTTCACCCCCAAACTCCCACGCGCTCCTCGTATCCTACTGCGGGGCGCGGCAACCCTTACGGGTTGCACAAAAAACCACACAAAAAAGCACCCCCAGCCAATGCTGGGGGTATTTTTTAACAAAGAATTACTTCTCCTCAGGCGCATTCACCTTCTGCCAATAACGCGTTGCGTCATCGCCAATATAGCCATCCTGAACCACAATATTATTCGCGGCTGTGAGCTCGTTGCCCACGTCGTCCAAGTTATTTTCCGCCACACAATCGATCAGATAAATATCGGTGCTGATGCCATTCTCGCTGGCGATGGGGCCACCTACGCTGGCAAAACCTTCGCCTTTGTTAACGTCATTATCAGTGTTATTGAAGCCATTACGGCGCGCCGTCATCCCCACCACAAAGCTATGTGCGCCAGTCGCCGTTGCTAGGCCGCGGTCGCGGTTATATTCGCTCAGACCACCAAGCGCCAAGTGCTGTGTGTTTTCATGCGGGCTAATGCCGTCATCAAAGTTATCGTGCGCATAAGGTTGTGTTTGCACCACCTTGCTTTCACGGAAATTTGTACCTGTGCTGTTATGATAATTAAAGCCGTCGTTGCCGCACAAATACGCCTCGCACATGATCTCTTCGCCAAAACCAATGTTGTCGGCTTGAATGCCGTTAATACGGCAGCCTACGGCCACACAATCGGTTAATTTGTAACTTGCTGCATAGCTTAAATTGAAGCCTGTATCGGCGTAATCGCAACGTAAACCAGAAAGCTCAACCCGTCCTGTTTGCTTGTTAGCACCATTCCAGATTAAACCCGCGCGCCAAGGCACGTAGTAGTCACGGCTCGCAGCATTGCCGCTATCTGGCGCATGAAAATACACCACGTTTGCCGCATCATCAAACCAGTAAGATGCCGGCGTTGCATCTACCGCTGCTAAATTTTCTGCTGCCAGAATAGGAAAACTATCGCACCGGTATTCACGCCCCGCCTGTAACGGGTGGCGAATATCATCAGATGTAACTTTACCATATGCCGTACCATCTTCATAAATAACACCGCGCGGTTCCGCCAAATTTAAAGCGCTCGCTTGATACACATTTTCGTAGCCTGGCGTTTTACTAATACCCGATAATTTTTCGCCAAAAATAAAGCGTGGACGCTCGTTATTTACCGCCATTACTTTAATATCACCCACGTCTGATAAATCCAAACGGTCACCCAAGTACGTACCACCACGCACTAAAATGGTGCCCGACTTATCGGTCAGTGCATCTTTCGCTGCTTCTAAATTTCGTTTTGGACTACTAAAAGTACCCACATTGCTGTTGCTCCCCGTTGGGGAAATATATATCACTGAAGCCATAAGCTTCCTCCTTATTTATTATTTAATTTAACTTTCTCAAATGGCCGAAACCCAAACCAGAAGGCCAATACACCACCAATGATGGCGTAATCTTCTGGCATGAGCTCAATCCCCTCTACCCGCGCAAATACGTACCACCCCATGGCCACAAAGGTCACAATTGGACGCACCGAACTGCGCAACCTGTTAGCCGCCGTATCTGTTTTATCAAACGTGCCCATGTCGTGCGCGCGGGCATTGGCCAGCTCTTGAAAAATTTGTGCCTGTAAGCGCTCATCTTTGCTGGCGTATTTTTCTGCTGCGCCAAGCACCTCACTTACGACGTTTTCTGCCACGCCAGATGTTTTTGAAATCTCACTTTTACGCGTACTTAACGCACGCAAAATGCCCGTCAATACGGGTAGTGCCAGTTGCAGCATAATCGTCTCCTTTATTTAATTATGAATTATTTATTACACCCTGCTACACAAAATTTAAATATTTGGCGTGTCAAATCGGATAAAGATTCCCAACAGCAGCGTAATATTAACTTAAGTTAATTTTTCATTTAACGATGTTAGTATATCTTCTACTTCAAAATTAGGGCACGTCTTACCCTTATCAAAATCACGATGCCCAAAAACTTGTAAATTCGGAAAAATGCTCTGTAAAGCCACATGTAAATTATTCAAGCTCCCAAATTGCGCAGACGTAAATTCATCCACACCAATTAAACAAGTGCCAACGCTACTTGTATTATGGCCACGCACATGGGCACCAACCTCAGAAAAAGGTCTACCAGATTCAATTTTGCCGCTTGGTAAAATCACAAAATGATACCCAATGTCGCGCCAACCCCGCGCCATATGCCAGCGCCGAATTTCTTTCACGTCACCAAATGTGCTATCACTACAGTGGATAATATGTTTGTTAATATTCCTCATTTTACTCCTCTCCTTGAAATTTCTTATTATTGACCTATATAAAAACCAATACCCAAACCCTGTAGCTAAGCTGCAGATATCTTTTTTTAATTTAAGGAACATTTTTAATGTTTAAAAAATTTATGAACTCTTGGAAGCATTTTGCTTTTCTTGCCTCAGTTAACTTAATCATTATTATGATTAATTTATCGTTTCCTGATAACTCAACAAGTTTTCCAACCTTGCTTGCTATCATTTGTGGATTAAGCTGTTTGGGAGCAGCCATTGCCAATTACCGTACTAAAAATAAAAATCCTTCAAATTAACGAAAAGCCTCTGTTTCAAAACAGAGGCTTTTTTACATCACCCTCAGATAACCCAAAACACCCGCAATACCACCAAGGCACCACAACACGCCATGCACAAAGCCTTTATAGCGGCTTACTTCTTGCCGAAGCTCTTTTATATCGGCCCGAATCAATCGTAACTCCTGATACACCAACTCTAAACTCATTTTATTTCCTAACTCATTAAATTCTTTGTACTTATGCGCCCACTGCGCTAAACTATTCCAATGACCAGCACCGAATACACCAATAAATATATCAGCGGCACCGCTATTCAGCCTCAGCGCTACAATATTTTGCTTACCCGCGATGGAGAAGAAATCGATTTCGACTTCCCCCCCGCCAGCTCAGACCTTATTGCCCGCTTTGGTTACCTCATCCCGGCCGACCCCCGCTGCGACAACGCCCTGATTCAAGACGAAGCTGATCTCTACAAAACCCTCGCCCCTGTTATTGGCAGCAGCTACAACGGCGAAATGAGCTATCATACCCGCAAGCAAGTTATTATCTCCCTCCACGACACTGCTATTTTAGGCTACCAACGCCAAAGCATTATCGACCCCCGCCTGAGCAATGAAGTTGCTCTCTTCTGGGAAATTTATCTCGATGAACGCGTCTTCCCCGATGGCGCACAAGACGATTGGCAAGCCATGATGGGTGAAGTCATAATCACCGAACTCGCCGACGAAGAGGCCGACAAAAAACTCGCCGAAGACATCAAAACCCGCCTACTTGAACAAGCCAAATAATTTCAGCGCAAAAAAGATTGCCCTACGGCGCGCTTAAGTTATTTTCTGGTGTATCCTCTGACCAACGTTTATTCTTTATTTCATCTAATTCTTTTAGTTTTCCATACCAACGCACGCGCTAAACTCTTTCATTTTATTAAATCTAGCGCATCCATCGGTTTAAATCAGCTTAAAAGCTGGTTTAGATCTGCCAATAAGTCATCCAAGCTTACGTGTTGCTCACGCCCGCTCGGTAGCGTTAAAACCAACACATCATTCTCAAGCATTTCAATGCTTTTCAACCGCGGCTGAAATTCAAACTTATTCCAAAGTGTTGCTGCATCCCCTAATTTATTATCCATAATAAGTGCAACCATGGTTTTAAGTTCTGAGGCATGGCGACGCAACCGCGCTACCTGCTGTACTTGTTTATCATTATAGGCCTCTGCGGCACGTTGCCATGGTAACAATACGTTTTGCTGCCATTCTTGTAATTGTTTTACTTTATCCATAATTATTCCTTTCTATTAAAATCTAGCACCCAAAGAGTTACCCGCACTACTGGCAAATGCCTGTACAAACAAGTCACCTGTACTAGGCTGCAAACTTTGACGCAATTGTGCGTTATAAAAATCCAATAAACTTGCCTGACGGAACTGATTATTGCGCGACAAAACACTTTGCCCTTGCGCTGCTGCACGTGTCTCTCGTGCGAGTGTTGCGTCTTGTTGCTGCGTTGCAATATTAAATAAATTCTGCTGCAATCCAATATCTTGCTGCCGAATATCATCTGCCAACCCTTCACGTTCACGCTGAATATTGACATCCGCATCTTGGCGATCTAACCTCCGCTGACGCCGCACGTCTAACCCAGCAGATGAATCACCCAAACCCCGTCGTGCCAAAGTGTTATCTTCCACGCGCGCCCGTTCACCAAAGGTATCGTCCAGCGCTTCACGCCGAACTTCCGCCCACGCATCTAATCGACGTTGCGTTTCGCTATCTGGCGTAAACGACGCACTCGAAAGCCGCGTAATTTCAGCCAAACTATCATCTGCAATGCGGTTTAATTCATCGCGTTCAGCCTGTTCACTTGCACTTAACGGAATCCGTCTTGTTACAAATGTCGTTGTTCCATCTGCACCTACTACCGGCACCTGCTCAACGTTATTTACCTCATCTCGCACCAATGTTAATGGCGGAGGTGGTGGCGCTGGCGGCGCATCTTGTTTAAATAAACTTCCCATTTCTCTCTCTTTCTTTATTAAATTTTTAATTTTTAATGACTCACCAGTGGCAATGCTTTGGCAACCGCACGGCGGGTTAAAATTAATACAGGCTCTTCAGCCTCTAAGTGTGTTGTCGCCACAAAACCGGCGCGTAAACAGGTTTTAAGCGCCCGCTTATTTTTAGGCTGAACCCAAATATAATCTAGTTCCATGTCCAAAAATGCGAGCCGATATAACTGCTTCAACGTCCCTTTAGTCGCCCAACGCCCATGAAAATTCGGCGCACAAACAACATCTAAAAACGCTGATGTTGTTGTGACCTCACCAAATAAAAACCCTGCACGTAACTCCTGTTGACTAAATGCCCCAAACGCATAAGCGGTTGCAAAAAATGCTTCCGCTTCGGCAAAACTATCTGGTACATCGGGGAAATTTTGCACCACCATTAACCTGTACAATTCTGGTAAATGATGTTCTTGCAACGCCCGCACTTCTAAACAACTCATATCTAATCCTACGTCTTGATAATATAGTTCATCACTAAGTGCGGCGGCATCACATTTATAGCATGACTATGCCCAAGACCACCGCCAATACTTTCTGTTTCACTACTACCACCTTGCTGAAGACCATCAGCACCCCCCTTACTGTCAGAGTCTTTACCCACTGAGGCAGATAAGCCATGCGTATGTGCCGGAATTTGCTCAACCGTTAATACATGCTCTTCTGTATCTTTTGTTTCTGTGCCTCCAAAATCACCCAAGGCGCCTTCACTTAAAACAGCCGCCGAGCCATTAGCGCCAAACACGCTACGGCCACGTAAATCAGGAACGTTAAACGTTGTAATGCTATCGCCTGCACCATAAATTTCACCCAAGGCTGTAAATAAATTAACGTATGTGCCACGGCTAATTGCCGCACCATCACACATCAAATATCCCTCTGGTGCAGCACTGCCCGCAAACGGAATCACACTCCCACTTGGCACGGCTGGCATATATATTGGCGCGCCACTAGCTTGAGCTGTTAATACATCTCCAGCATTACCTTCTTTTGCTAATTTAACCGCCGAAATACTCGTATCTTCTAGTTGAATTCCATCTGAACTCACCACCACACGATCACTCCAAACGGGCGCTATTT
Organism: uncultured Alphaproteobacteria bacterium; assembly: GCA_937928525.1. Classification (GTDB taxonomy): domain Bacteria; phylum Pseudomonadota; class Alphaproteobacteria; order UBA2136; family UBA6156; genus CALFWJ01. The sequence continues at coordinate 11,886 of CALFWJ010000168.1, forward strand.
CAGTGCCAATATTCTCAGAGATAACAAGGGCACCACTGTTCTCTCGCAGTGCAAAATCACCACCAGATGTTTTTGCCACCCGCACTAAAGGTGCCTCTCCACGTACTTCAATTGCACCAAAAACAGACTGACCAGAACCCTCAATGCCCGCCACAACCGGAGCATAACGCACGGCACTTGGCGCACTTAAAATAACCGCATCAACTAAAGTTACTGTGGTTAAACCACTCGTAAATTCAGCCGTCAAAACATCACTATATACGGTCACACCCGCCACAATTAACTGTACGCGACGGCCTAAAGTAAATAGGGCAACAACATTACTATCTACTGTAAATACTGTGTCACTCACCCGCGTAAACCCAGCCTCTAATGCCACCCAATCATCCAAGGTTGCCACCACACTCCCCTTCAGTGTGCCGTCTGCATTAATGCTCACACTTAAACGATCATCAATACTCGCACGCTCACCGCTTGCGGCATCAATTGTATTAAGAGCCTGTACAACATAATTAAAATCGCCATCAATCTTTGCCGAAGAAATGGCAACCCGCGGCACTGCTGCTGCATCATCTTGATATTTTGTACGGTTACTTAAATCCGTATCTCCCAAAAAAACGCCACTTGGGCGCTGAAATTTATTACTCATTTTATTATCTTCCTTTTAAAAAATTTACCGTTCGCGTACGCCATAAAGACGCATGCCAAATATTGTTAACGGACCAGAAGTACTTTCTTCCGTCACCTTATACGCCAACACACTCGCTACAAATGCATCACGCACCGTTTGCATTTCGGGTATGCCGTTATCAAAATAACTGCTATCCCAATCACTCTCATTCCAAAAATCTGCCGCTATATTTGCCGTAGTTGCCAATAAAACAGGCCGAGATGTATCGTACTCACGGTAACGCTGCACCCGTAAAGCTAAGGCCGCACCTTGCTCAGTTAACACCTCAAATGCCATGGCTGCAAAACGCTTAAATCCACGCGCCGGAGAAATCCACGGCGTAAACCATTCCACTTTAATCGGCATATCATCATCCGAGAACACATCATTGCTATAAG
>CALFWJ010000169.1 GCA_937928525.1 uncultured Alphaproteobacteria bacterium
CAGCACCACAATATAGGTGTTACCGCTCTGACCCGTAAAGAAGACACGGGTAGCCATTTTTGGCAGCAACGAGCGCATACGGAAAGCGCGATTTTGATAGCCTTCAACCACTAAAATATCAACGTAATCTTGGTTTTCTACCGTGATGTTACCCACAGGTTCAGGAAATTCAATGTGCGAAATATCATTTTCGGTCAAACCAATGGTCATGGTGTGGGTTGGGCCACGCCACACTAAAGTGTCGGCCAATGCTGCGGTTGTTGTCACCAGTAAGAGCGCCAGCGTGAATAAAATGTGCCGCATGATTATCTTATCTTCCTAATTGTTTGGTTTTAAAGGTGCTGAGCATAAAGCCAAATGGGTTGGTTTTGCTCACGGTTGTTTTACGCAATACAAGGGCAATTTCTAGTGGTACGGTTTCAACCACGCTACCCGCTAAAATTTGTTGGAGGTTTCCGCGTAGGGTCACACGACGGATATCAATGCCGTTTTGGCGCGCACGTTCCACCTTGGTCGAGCGTTGATCAGGGATAAACAGCGCACTGCGGCGGTCTTGACCTACATCGCGAATAAGTTTTTCGAAGTAGTCTTTAGAGAAAGCCAGCATTTCAGACGAGAAGAACTGCTTCACTTCGGCGTACTGGTCTTCTAACGTTTCGTAGGTGTAAGTATTTAAGCTTTGGGTAACAAGGTTCACAAAAGCATCGATGAGCAAATCGTCTTGCGTAGGCGAATAAACACCCGTTTGGCTACCCGGCACAACATAAACCGAAAGCGTAGAGTTAATACGCCGAATTTCTTGCGTGAGGGCGCTATTTTCTTTCACAATCATAACAAGGCCAAGTACGGCAACAACAAGCAACACCAACAAAAAACCGGCTAAGCGGTGGGCTTGGTTGAGCATACTTCCGGCGCGGGCAATAAAATCCATGTTTAAAGCTTACAATAAAGATTTAGGCGCGCAAAGGGCGATGCTTGGTTGAGTGGCATATCTATGTGCTGTTGTGGCATTTTTGCTTGTTTTATTGAATACTTTATGCTTAATTGAGCTATCTTTTATTTCACGTTTTAGGAGGGCACCATGCCAACCTCACAAAAAAACTCTGAATCTATTCTCCCCCAATCAATAGCACATTTATTGCAGCACAAAGCTTATAAGCTGCAATGGAAATGGCGGCCAAATACCGGTACACCATGGCCAAATCACTGGTCATCGACCGTTGCTATTCCTGACAAACACAACGCTGAACAAGCATTGCGCCTTAAACAAAAGTTTGCAGGCAATGGTGAATATATGTACCAAATTGTTGAATGTATTTGGGAAGAAGCATATGCCCATATGCCTTTTTTAGAGCATCCAGACAAAATTAAACTAAGAAAAAGCGCCCCTTCATATTAGGGGCGCTTTTTTAATACTCAACGTAACTGGGGGTGTTTTTGTTTGCAATTTTATTTTGTATGCGTTAATACTGAGGCATAGCATTTTGCTGTCATCTAAATTTACTTTTTAAGGAGAATAAATATGAGCGAGTCTTTGCAGTCATCTGTTTTATCTTTGGCGCGTGATGCACGAAAAACTCTTGATAAGGTGCGTACAGGATATATAAATGATAGCCATAAAAAAGCAGATATCTATTATAAAAAGGGACAACTTGATATAATTATTGAAACTTTAAAGACCGTTATGATCACTGATGAGCAGCTTTTACAGTCTTGGCGACGAAATATCTCTCTCATGAGAAGTAATCTACAGCCAGAGGAAGATTTAGTTTGGTAATAATTTGATAACAAAAAGGGAGCAATCACGCTCCCTTTTTTAGTATAGGCTCTACCCCTTCATAGCATTCAGCGCGCTACCTGCCTTAAACCACTCAAGCTGGTCAGCGTTATAGGTATGCGCCAGTTCAATCTCGGCGGTGCTGCCGTCGCCGTGGTGGAGGGTGGCTTTAACATTCTGCCCCGGTGTGAGGTTAGCCAGGTTATGGATGCTCACTTTATCCGCCGCTTCTACCAAGTCGTAGTCGGCAGGATTGACAAACGTGAGCGGCAATACACCCTGCTTTTTCAAGTTAGTTTGGTGAATCCGCGCAAAGCTACGCACAATAACAACCTTAGCGCCAAGTAAACGGGGGCACATCGCGGCGTGCTCACGGCTAGAACCTTCGCCGTAGTTTTCATCCGCCACGACCGCCCAGCCAAGGCCAGCGGCTTTATAAGCACGGGCGACGTCGCTGGTGTTGCCCTCACTGCCGTCAAGCTGATTCACCACTTTACCCACTGCACCGGTAAAGGCATTCACAGCGCCGCTAAACATATTGTCCGAGATATTATCGAGGTGACCCCGGAAGCGTAGCCAAGGGCCAGCGGGAGAAATATGGTCGGTTGTGCATTTGCCTTTGGCTTTCAGCAGCAAGGGCAGCTCGATGTAATCTTTTCCGTCCCAAGCCGCAAATGGCTCAAGAATTTGCAAGCGCTCACTGTCTGGCTTCACCACAACTTCGGTGCTTTTACCCTCAGGGGTTGGGCCTGCGTAGCCGTGCTCGTCTTTTTCAAAGCCGTTGTCTGGCACTTCATCAACATCCGCGGGAACGTAATCATTCAAGATGAACGTGCTACCGTCCGCCGCTGTAATGGGCGTGGTGAATGGGTCAAGGTCAAGTTGGCCAAAAATAGCGTACGCCAGCACCGTTTCGGGCGAGGCAATGAAGCTACATGTTGCGGCGTTACCGTCGTTCCGCTTCGGGAAGTTCCGGTTATAAGACGAAATAATGCTGTTCACTTCGCCCTCTTTAATATCGTCGCGCTGCCATTGGCCAATACAAGGGCCGCAAGCATTAGCCAGCACAATAGCGCCAAGGCCTTGAAGTTTTTGCATAATGCCGTCGCGCTCAATGGTGGCGCGTACCTGCTCTGAGCCGGGGGTGACCATAAGCTTGGTTTTCAGCTTCACGCCTTTTTCGGCCAGCACGTCTGCCATAGCGGCAATGCGCCCCATATCTTCGTAGCTCGAGTTGGTACAGCTCCCAATCAAACCAAAAGTAAGGTTAGAAGGCGCTGGTTTACCGTTGTTAATCGCAACCACTTTCTCGCTGGTGAGGTGGGTTGTCATCTCGCTGGCTTTGGCGTGCAAGTCGGGGCTGTGCGGGCCAACCAGCGCGGGCTCTAGGTCTGACAGGTTAATTTCAATCACCATGTCGTAGTGGGCTTCGCTGCCCGCATCAGCAATGGTGAGGTCTTTGTTTTCTTTTAAAATTGGTACAAGGTGCGCACGGTCGGTGACTTCCATGTAGGTATCCACCCGTTCATCATACGGGAAGACCGACGTGGTCGCGCCAAGCTCGGCGCCCATGTTACAAATGGTCGCGCGGCCCGTGGCCGAGATGTTGTTCACGCCTTCGCCAAAGTACTCAATCACGCGGTTGGTTCCGCCTTTAACGGTGAGTTTATCGAGGAGTTTTAAGATAATATCTTTTGGTGCGGCCCAGCCGTTGAGCTCGCCCAGCAGTTTTACACCTACAATTTCAGGGTGCAGAACTTCCCATGGCATGCCCACCATCACGTCTACGGCGTCAGCGCCGCCAACGCCAGAGGCAAATGCCCCCACACCACCAGCGTTTGGCGTGTGGCTATCGGTGCCCAGCATCATCAGGCCGGGGAAAGCATATTGCTCAATCACCACTTGGTGAATAATCCCGCTACCGGGTTTCCAGAAACCAAAGCCATATTTTTGCCCAGCAGAAGCGAGGAAGTTATAAACTTCGCTGTTTTCATCGTTCGCGACGGCAAGGTCTTTGTCAGCCCCCACATAACCACGAATAAGGTGGTCACAGTGAATAGTTACGGGCACAGCTGCTTCCGCTTTGCGCGCTTGCATAAACTGTAAAATCGCCATTTGCGCGGTGGCATCTTGCAGCGCAACGCGGTCGGGGCGGGTGTCTAGGTACGCTGTGCCGCGGGTGAGGTCAGCATTTTTGGCATCATCAAGATGCCCGTAAAGAATTTTCTCGGTCAGAGTAAGCGGGCGGTTTAACCGCTCTTTAATAACGGCAAGATTGGCGCGCATTTTGGCGTAAACGCCTTGAACAAATTCTGGGGTGCTTTCAATAGTCGGCATGTTTTAAATCCTTATTTTTATCAGGGTATTATAGAGCAAGTCACAAGCGCAGGAAAGGCCATAGCTGACATAAGGCTTTTTTACGTGAAGGCCTGTGGATTTTAAGTTGCGTTTTAGAATTTCATGTAGTATACATAGCATTATACGACGAAACATCAGGAGAAATGAACTATGCTTTACTCTGCCGAATTTTGGCTCCCTACCTTTATAGCAACTATTCTTTTTATTATTATTTATGCCCTAACAGCTTCTCATAGAGACCGTGGCTATCGCAGTATAAGTGAATGGGAAATTTTTGGCATACGCTTAGGTAGCCTTACATTTTTCTTTCTACTTTGGGCAATATCTTACTCAGTTATTATGTTTGTAAATCCTGCTTTAATGCAGAGTTAAAAAAAATCCCCGCATGCGGGGATTTTTTACGTAGGCGAAACTCTACCCTGCCGTAGCAACACCCTCAGCCGCGCTCACTGACGGCGCAGAAATACTTTCCGCCTCGCCATTCACCATTTGCATAATTTTAAGCGGTGCCAGCGGGCCAAGGCCAGCATCTACCCGTTGCGTATTAATGTAATCTACAAACGCTTCTTTGCTGACCACTTTAACCGTAAAGAACATCTCGCCGTGGGCACTACCACACAGCTCGGCGCACTGGCCAATATACTCACCCTCTTTATCGGGGTTGAACCATGCGTAGTTAATGCGGCCGGGCATGGCATCAATTTTAACGCCCATGTCTGGTGCGTAAAACGCGTGAATTACATCGCTCGCAGTGACGTGCAATTTAATGTTTGTGCCCACAGGTACAACCATTTCTTTAACAAGGCGTTCTACCCCCGCAGACGAAAGCTGCTCATGCGCCACTGTTGGCTCGGCTGCTGCAACATTGGTGGCGCCGTCAGCAAAGTCAGGATAGTAAAAGTCCCACCCGAACTGGTACGCAACCACCTCAACCGTTATCCCTTTTTCAGGCACTGTGCGCACATACACCATAGTCTCGAATGATTTCCACGCGATAAACACACAGATAATAGCGGGAATAACCGTCCAAATAACTTCCACCAGTGTGTTATGGCTAAAGGTTGCTGGCGTTGGGTTTACACTAGCCCGATAGCGCAGCATAATCCACACCATACCGCCCACCACAATGGCAAAAATAACCGTGATAATCCAAAAAATAATGTTGTACAGAATGGTCGTTTCTTCCGCTACGCTACTTAATGGCGTAGGGAATCCACCCCAGTGAGCCGTCTCGGTTTGCGCCCAAGTAAGGGCTGGCAGTACGGTTGCAAGCAGGGTGAGAAACAAATTCTGTAAAATGCGCATCAAGAAAATCTTTTTTAAGTCTTTATTATTTACGGGCGATTATAGGGGAAGATGCGCTCGGCCTCAAGCCGTAATCACTTGTTATGATACTCTTTGAACCATTCACCAAACCGAGCGAGGCCATCTTGCAACTTTGTACTCGGTGCCCAGCCCACAGCGGCTTGTAATTTAGATGTATCAGCATAGGTTTTTTGTACTTCAGTTGGGGGGCAATCTTGCAGATCTAATTTTGCTTTTTTACCCAGCACACCTTCTAATGTCGTGACAAAATCTAACATTTGCACTGGGTTATAGTTGCCAATATTATAAATCTCGTGCGCAGCATGTCCTGCTTGCGCGGCAGGCGGATATTCCATTAACCGCACTACGCCTTCAACAATATCATCAATGTAAGTAAAATCACGCTCTAGTTTGCCGTGGCCAAATAACGGAATTGGCGTGCCATCCATAATGGCCTTACCAAAAATCATCGGCGACATATCAGGCCGTCCCCAAGGCCCATAAACCGTAAAGAAGCGCACGCCCGTTTGCGGCAAACCATACATGTGAGCGTAGCTGTAACTCATCATCTCGGCCGAGCGTTTGGTCGCGGCATATAAACTTTGCGGGCGGCTCACATCATCCGTTTCTTCAAACGGCATTTTCTCGTTGGCGCCATACACCGAGGACGTAGAAGCATACACCAAATGCTGCAACGTTCCCGCCAAATAGCTATCGCGGCATAAGTCCAGAATATTAAAGTGTCCCAATAAATTACTGCGGGCATAAACCTCGGTATTTTCAGGCGCCTCAAGGGCGTAACGTACGCTCGCCTGCGCGCCTAAATGAATCACAAATTCAGGCTTGGCAACCTTAAAGACATCACGCATCGCCTCTTTGTCTGCCAGATCAACTGCATGAAAAACAAACCGATCTTCGCTGCCTTTTGCTATGGCCGCATCGGCTACCCTATCCCACCGCGCGCGTTTTAAATCAACGTCGTAATAATCGTTTAAGTTATCAACGCCATGCACTTTATGGCCATCTCGCACCAAGCGCTCGGCCACCGCCGCGCCAATAAATCCTGCTGCACCAGTGACAAGAATTTTAGCCACGCATTAACTCCTCTAACACGTCCATATCGTCAAAAATGGCGTCAGCGCCAGCAGCGCTTAATTTAAGCGCCAGTTCTGGACTGCCATGCGAAGAGCCCACAAAGCCAAACACCGTCATGCCCGCAGCCTTCCCAGATTTTACTCCCGCCACACTATCTTCAATCACCGCACATTTATGCGGCGCAACGCCCACGCGTTCAGCCGCCAGTAAAAACACATCTGGTGCTGGTTTTCCGTTAGGGACTTGTTCAGCCGAAAAGACAGATTGGCCATTATTTTCTGCTGCAAAAAAGTTCCATAAGTTGGTGAGTTTCAGAGTGTGCTCTAGCCGCGCTAACCCGCTTCCACTGGCTACCACTTGCACCAAGCCAAGCGCACGCACGCTTTCTAGCGCTGACAAAATACCGTTAATGGGCTTTAGTTCTGTATTAAACGCCTCTAAAATAGCCTGCTTTTTTTCTGCCGTATTAATCTTAGCGTTAAAGGCGCCACCCGTCCGCTCAGAAATAACTGCATCAATCTGTGCTTGTGTTTTACCCGCAAAGTCAGCAATAAAAGCTTCGGTTGTGACGGGATAACCCGCCCCAGTTAAATACTCAGCTGCGATGCGGCACGCAATAATTTCGCTGTCAATGAGGCAGCCGTCGCAATCCCATAACAAGGCGTCAAATTGAGTCATTACGATGCTTTCTTACTTTGTGCGCGCGCCAACTCTTGCAAGAAGGGTTGCAACCGCGGCGCAATATAATCGTCTTGCATGGCAAAGAAGAGGTTCGCCATCTGGAAGCCTACTTTATCGCCACAGTCAAACCGTTCACCATCAAGCAGCAGCCCTTTATAACCTTCGGTTTTAGCCACTTCTGCCATGGCATCCGTGAGCTGAATCTCGCCGCCTGCACCAATATTACCCTGCAATAAATACTTAAAATGCTCGGGCGATAGAACATAGCGGCCCACCACGCCCAAATTGCTTGGGGCATCTTCTGGTGCGGGTTTTTCTACAAAGCCTGCCACGTCGGTTTGGCCATTGGTTATGGCAGCGCCAGCAACATCCAGAATACCATAGTTTTTTAACCGCTCAGTTGGCACTTCTTCTGCCAGCACCACCGATTTTCCGGTCTCTTCATATAAATTCACCATGTCTTTTAACGGCGTAGAATGAGCATTGTAAATAATGTCGTCAGGCAGCAATACCGCAAAGGGTTCGTCGCCCACAATATCTGCGGCACAGCCAATAGCATGCCCAAGCCCTTTGGGGCTACCTTGGCGAGTATAAACCAAACGCACGTTACTAGGCAGCATGTTGGTCACAGCTTCTAGTTCTGCTGTTTTTCCTTTAGCATTCAGCACTTGTGCTAGTTCGTAGGGTTCATCAAAATGATTTTCTAGCGCTGCTTTACCGCGACCAGTTACAAAAATAATTTCTTCAATACCTGCGGCCACAGCTTCTTCTACCGCATATTGAATAATGGGTTTATCCACCACGGTTAACATCTCTTTTGGCATAGCCTTGGTGGCTGGTAAAAATCGCGTACCTAAACCAGCTACAGGCATAACAGCTTTACGCACCTTTTTAATAGATGTCATTATTTTCGCTCTCTTTTATAATCTTCAAGTTTTTTAAAATACCAGGCTGCCATCGCAACCAAACCAATCCCCGTAAGCGCCGTAAGTAGCCGCAAATCGAACCACAAACCAATCAGCACAATAATAAAGAGCATTACATTTATCGCCAACACCATCTCTACCACTTGAGCATGGGTAAAGCCAAATTTTGCGGCGCGATGCACCCAAAATTCGCGGTGTGGCTCCCATGGCTTGTGCCCCTGTAAAATGCGCTTAAATAAGGTGTAGGTCGCATCCGCGGTAAATACAAGGGGAAGCGTAAACAGCGGATACACCAACCGCCATGTATCATCCACCACAATCACTAATAGCAATCCGCCCAGAATATACCCTAAAAACGTGCTGCCCACATCGCCCATAAATACTTTAGCGGGCGCCCAGTTCACGCGCAAAAAGCCTAAGCACGCACCAGCAATAACCAAAAGTAACGGCTTAAACGGTGCAAATAAAAGCGCTAATGCCAACGCCAAATAAACCGCCTGAGACGTGGCCAAGCCATCTAATCCATCCATAAAATTATACAAATTTACAAACCAAGCCCATGCAAATAAAATGACTGTTTTTTCTAACCAAAGTGGCCAATTATCGAACAAAGGCGGCATAAAATATAACCCAACAGCAACAGCAACCAAGTGGCTGAGCAAACGCCAGCGCGCGCCTAAACCGCACTTATCATCGTACAACCCAACCGCGGCAATGCCTAAACTAGAAAGCAAGAGCGCCGTTAAAAACTCTGGTCGCGGCAACCCTAAGCCCCAAACTACAATCAACCCAAGCCCCACAATGACAGGCACTAATATAATGCCGCCACCGTGGGGTGTGGGTTTTTCGTGAGCATGACGGTCGGTAATTTGTGCAACCAAACCCCACCGCACGCACCAAAATGGCAGCTTAGGCGCCACTAAACCAACAATAAAAAACGGCAGAAGAAGCGTTAAAATATCGAGCACAGCTGCTTTTTATTTCCTACTTTTTGGTTTCTAATAATTTAGCAAATACGCCTAAATATTGGCGCCCTAATTTGCTGTGTAAATAGTTTTGCTGCACATACGTGCGCCCAGCTGCGCCCATTGTTTTTAAGCGCGGTGCATCATCAATAAGGGTCATAATCGCACGCGCCATTTCTTCTGGGTTTTCAGGCGGCACTACTAGCGCACTCTCGCTATTTTTTAATATATCAGCTGCTTCACCGCGCACACCCGCCACCATAGCTGTTTGGCTGGCCATAATTTCAAATATCTTAGACGGAATAAACTTATCGAAGCTTGGCACATCCTTCAAACACACCACACTCACATCAGCTAGAGCGTAAAAATCCCATACTTTCTCTGGTGTTTGGGCACCCACAAACTGAAGGTTCGGCACGCCGCGACCAAGGTTTTTCAAGCGCTCTTTATCGGCGCCAGCTCCAACCAATAAAAACACAATATCGGTACGGCCAGTTAATAACCGAGCAGCATCCACCACTTGCCCTAACGCCTGCGCGGCACCATGGTTCCCGATGTACATCACAACTTTGCTTAAAGGATTAATTTGCAACTGCGTGCGCAATTGCTGCACCGCATTATTGGTGTAGGGCTCTAGCGCCTCAGCGGCATTACCATCGCTTACACCGTTGGGCACCAAAAAGATTTTCCCACCATCAACGCCGCGCTCCACCATGTTTTGCGCAAAGCCTTTACTTACACTCACAATAGCATCGGCACGTTTGTATAAAAACATCTCCAACCACTCCAGAACACTAAGCACAAAGCCAGTTTTTAAAATGCCCATTTCCACAAAAATAGCAGGCCATAAATCACGCACCTCAAACACAAATTTTGCTTTATAGCGCTTGGCCAGCATCCAACCTGACACCACAGCAAAGAAGCTGGGCGAACTCGCCACAATCACATCAGGTTTTTCTTCAGTGGGACATTTAAATAAATTTTTAACCAGAACAGAAAGCGCAAACGACATCTGGTTAAACGCCCGTTTCCATTTGCCTTCGTTCGGCGCTACATATAACCAGTGGCGACGTACAGCAACGCCGTCTAATTCTTCGGTCATAAACGCAGATTTATCTTTATACGCCGCTTTCACCACACCTTCAGGATGGTTCGGGATACCCGTAAACACGGTCACAGCTTGCCCCGCAGCGCGCCATACGCCCGCAAGGCCAGAAAGCCTAGCAGACGGCGCCCCGCTCTCTGGTTTATAATACTGGCAAATGACCCAAATTTTCATAAGTTAATTTTTAGCACACCCCCGCCCCCAACGCAAAGCAAAGTATAAGCCATTAGGCATGAAAAAAGAGGCGTCAGAAACGCCTCAATTCAACTGAACCTCAAGCTTTCGCCTCAGATTCAGTTTTAATTTTATCAAACAACCATTTTCCCGCAGGGAAAAGTGCTGCAAGGGCAGC
>CALFWJ010000170.1 GCA_937928525.1 uncultured Alphaproteobacteria bacterium
GGCATAGGCTTGTTTACCAAGGCGTAATGTGCCGCTGCGTCCGGGGTGGTAGGTACTAGGTGCAATAGACTCTATCTGTAGTTTTGCTGTGGGCGCACCAAGAATCGCCAAGAGTTTTTGCGCTTCTTCTTTGGCTGAAAATGCATCTGGCGCCGCGGTCGTGCCCTTCCAATAACGTTCATTGCTTGGCGTTAGTACGCCAGCGGCCATAATTTGCTCTTCTTTTTGGGTAAATACTTTACCTACTTCAGCTAGTTTGGCTATAGGCGTTGAGCGATCGTTATTGCCAACAACAGCGTCCAGCAACCCTGGTAGCAGGCTGGGGCGCATGGTGGTCATAGCCACTTCGTCTAGCGGATTTGCGAGCGTGAACAGCTCTGCGCCTTCGCTAAACAGTTCAGCTTTTTCAGTGCTGATAAAGCTATAGGTAATGGTTTCGGTAAAGCCTTGGCCTGCTAATTGGCGGCGTGCCATTTTATCTAGGCGCAGTTGTGGGGCAATGCTATTTAGGCTTGTTTTTGGGGTTGGCATAAGTCGCGCGGGAATTTTATCGTAGCCTTCTACGCGTAAAATCTCTTCCACCAAATCTTCTGGTGTGCTCATCATTGTTCTAAAACTTGGCGCTGTAACTTGCCATGGCGTTTTAGTATTATTCACACCAAATCCGAGCGCAGTCAAAATTTCTGCAATGCGCTCAGGTGCCACTTCCAACCCGCCAAAAGTTTTCACAAAATCAGGGTTAAATTCGATGGTAGCAACATCTGGTGTGGCGTTACCTGCTGCTGATGCAGCTGAAATTTCACCGCTACACACTTCTTTAACCAGCGTTGCTGCCCATTCTGCTGCGTATTGCGTTGTTGTAATGTCTGTGCCGCGCTCAAAGCGATAACGAGCGTCGGTTTGTACGTTGTGCGCTTGGCCAGTAGCAGCAATTGTTTCGCGCGTGAAGTACGCTGACTCAATCAATACATTGGTTGTTTCATCGCTCACGGCAGTGCCCGCACCGCCCAAAATACCACCAAGGCCAATAATGCCTGAGTCATCGCGAATCACTGTATCGCCTGCATTGAGCATTATATTAACATCACCGAGGCCGTTATATTTTTCACCGCCTTTGGCTTCGGCGGCGTAAATACGTCCTTTTATTTTATCTGCGTCGTACACGTGAATAGGTTTACCAATACTGAGCATAACGTAGTTAGTGATGTCTACCAGTGCGCTGCGCGGTTGCAGACCTGCGGCCACAATTTTTTCCTGAATCCATTCTGGACTGGGTTGATTTTTAACATCTGTAACACCTACCGCAGAAAAGAGCGGACAATTTTTTGTATCGGTCCCTACTTGCGGCGTATTTTTCTTACCTATTTTAACCTCAGGAAGCGGCAAGAGTGCGCCAAGACCAGCGGCAGCTAAATCCCGCGCGAGGCCATACACACTAAGGGCATCACCACGGTTAGGCGTGACGGCCACGTCGATAATGGTATCAGAGTCTGGTAAGGCATCGTTAAGGGGCATACCTGCGTCAAGGTCATCATCCATCTCCCAAATACCGTCATGTTCGTCGCCAAGCTGAAGTTCACGTACAGAACAAATCATGCCGTTGCTTTCTACGCCGCGAATTTTTGATTTTTTGATTTTAAAATCTTCAGGGAGGATTGCACCAACAAGAGCGACGGCTACTGTAATATCTGCCCGTGCATTTGGGGCGCCGCACACAATTTGAATGGGCTCGCCCGCGCCAACATCAACGCTACACAAGCCTAAGCGGTCAGCGTCTGGGTGCTGTTCTCGGGCTAGAATTTTCCCCACCACGACTTTGTTAAAATCGGGCGTCGTGGCTTCTACACCATCAATTTCGTGGCCGAGCTGAATAAGCGTGTTTGTAATATCCTCTACCGAGGCGTCGGTGATGAGGTACTCTTTGAGCCAATTGAGGGTGATTTTCATGTTTTTTGCCAAGCCTTTTTAATAACAACATTACTTTAGGTGAAAAGAGTTGAAAAATAAAGGTTTCTGGCATGAAAAAAGACTGCCTTTTGGGCAGCCTTTTTCGTTATGATTTAAGGTTGTTTGTTAAGTTTAATTTTAGCTTTATGCCATAAACATCCTCCCAAAAACCCTCCCGGTATTCCAGCAAGACCTGCGATAACAGTGTTTAAAACACTCTCAAACGCGATAAAGCCAAAATATGCAGCTGTGGTTCCGCTAAGAAAATCGCCTATTATCGTTCCAAAATTTAACATTAGATATTTCCCTTTAAAAAAGGTTAAGTCATATTTGATACACAGACATACCCATATATATTTTCAAGGGTGTATTGCTAAAAAAGTCATTTCGCCGTAAAAATAAACCATGACACAAAAACACCTCATTACTTCTGCGCTGCCATACATTAATGGCATTAAACACCTTGGTAATTTAGTGGGCAGCTTGCTCCCAGCCGATGTTTACGCGCGCTTTTGCCGCCAAATGGGGCGCGAGACGCTGTTTATTTGCGCCACCGACGATCACGGAACCCCCGCTGAGCTCGCTGCCGCCAAAACAGACCAAACACCGCACGATTTTTGCGCTGAGCAACATGAAATCCAGAAAGAGATTTACAAAAACTTTGGCCTCAGCTTTGACCACTTCGGTGCAACCAGCCGCACACCAAACCACGAACTGACGCAACACTTTGCTAAAAAGCTGTTTGAGCGCGGCCTGATTTATGTAAAGGAAACGCAACAGCTTTACTCTCATACCGATGGGCGTTACCTGCCCGACCGCTACGTAGAGGGCACCTGCCCCCACTGCGGCTACGAAAAAGCGCGCGGAGACCAATGTGAAAACTGCACGAAGGTGCTAGACCCCACCGATCTTATCAATCCGCGCAGCGCCATAAGCGGCAGCACCAAGCTAGAAGTGCGCAACACCAAACACCTCTTTTTAAAACAAAGCGCGTTGGTAGATGAAATTCGTGGTTGGGTATCGGACCGGCCTGATTTTAATAAACTCGTTAAATCTATTGCCTTAAAATGGCTAGATGAAGGACTGGAAGACCGTGGTATTACCCGCGACCTAGACTGGGGCGTGCCCGTGCCGATTGATGTATTTGGCGATGATTTTGCGGGCAAAGTATTCTACGTTTGGTTTGATGCTCCCATTGGCTATATTGCCGCCACGCGCGAGTGGGCAGAAGCAACAGGCGGCAATTGGGAGCGTTGGTGGCGCGAAGAACTAGAGAGTACGCGTTACACACAATTCATGGCGAAGGATAATATTCCGTTTCATACCGTCAGCTTCCCCGCCACCCAAATTGGGAGCGGTGAAAACTGGAAAAGTGTGGATAATATAAAAGGCTTTAATTGGCTAACGTATTATGGCGGAAAATTCTCAACCAGTTCGCAAATTGGCGTGTTTACCGATCAAGCACTATCTGAGCTTCCGGCCGATTTATGGCGCTATTACCTCATTGCCCGCGCACCAGAAGGTGACGACAGCGCCTTCACGTGGCCTGATTTACAGACTGTGGTGAACAAAGATTTAGCTGATGTACTGGGTAACTTTATCAACCGTACCACGTCATTTACGCGCAAAAAATTTGGCGAAGAATTGCCTGCTGCGGGTGATTGGACGCGCGAGGACGAAGCCTTCGCCGCAGACCTACAAACCCGCATCGAGCGCTATACATCCTACATGAACGCCATAGAATTACGCAAAGCTCAACACGAATTACGGGAAATTTGGGCAACTGCTAACGGATATTTAGCCGAGCTAGAGCCATGGAGCGTGTATAAAACCGACCCCGTGCGCGCGGGCGCTATTCTTAACATTGCGCTTAATTTTATTGGCATTGCAGCGCGGTTATCTGCGCCCATAATACCCACTTTAGCGGCTGATTTGGCTGGTATTTTAGGTGAAGATGCACCTGCAGATTGGGTAACCGACGTTAAAAATTCTTTGACTAAATACGCAGGTGGTACACCGTTTTATCCGCTTGAGAGCGTGCTCATGCAAAAAATTGAAGATGAGCACATTGTGGCACTAGAAGAAAAATTTGGCGGCGCATCAGAAAAAAGCGCGTAATTCACCTTTTCGCCACAGGGGGTTATCTATCGTTACCATTGGGCTTGCGCCGCCTAGCAACCTACGCCATACTAAAACCATAAAAATATTAAGAAAGTTATCTCGTGGGCATCTCGCAAAATCTCAACTACGCTTATTACCCTGGCTGCGCGGCTAAACAAATCCAGAAGGAAGCGGATTGGTCAGCTCAAGCTATTTGTAAAGAACTTGGTGTAAAGCTCCACGATATGCCTAACGCTACGTGCTGCGGTGCTGGTAACTTACAAGAGCACGATTTAGCCGCAGCCCTTGCCGTGAACGCGCGTATTTTTAGCCAAGCTGAAGAAATGGGTATGGATATTGTGACCATCTGCAATACGTGTCTGCAAACTTTTAGCTTCGCGAATGAACGCCTGAAAAAAGAACCTGAACTTCTAGCTGATATTAACAAAGTGCTCAAAAAAGCGGGCGTACGCCCCTACAACGGCACCATTGACGTTAAACACCTTGTATGGGTTTTGGTTGATGACCTTGGTGTTGAAAAAGTAAAAGAAAAAATTACCAACCCGCTTGGTGGTCTTCAAGTTGCGCCGTTTTACGGTTGCCACAGCCTGCGCCCGAATGAGGTATTTAACGGTCGTGGCGGTACTATAAACGGCCCTAAATACCTCGACACTCTCATTGATGTCTTGGGCGGTGAAAGCGTTGACTACCACGGCAAAGACAAATGTTGCGGCTTCCACTACATGTTATTAAACGAAAAAGAATTCTTGAACATGTCTGGTGGTCACAGCTTAGAAGCTAAAAATGCCGGTGCCGAAGTAATGGTAAGCCCTTGTACCCTGTGCGATATGGCGATGGGCGCGTATCAATCCCGCGCTGAAAAAGCCCGTGGTGAAAAAATTGGCCTACCGGAGATGAACATCAGCCAGTTGGTCGGTACAGCTATGGGGCTCGACAAAAAAACGCTTGGCTTTAACCGCCTGCACCAAGACCCACGCCCAGCCATGAAAAAACGCGGCATGAAAATAGGTTAACCAAAAAATATGGGGCTAGGCTTGAAATATACCTCAACGCACCCCATATATTGATTGTAACGAGAAAGAATTTACATGTTTAAATATATCGCTTTAACTGCCACCCTTGCTTTACTTATTAGCTTTGACGTTGCAGCTGATAATGCCCAACTTGCAGGCGAAGCAACAACCATCATCACTGATGTCATGCGCGCTATCTTTAAAGTTATTACTGAATTTGTAGGCGATATTCTGGACGAATTTGTACGGGCGCTGAAAGAGTTTTTCTAGCCAAAAAAATAATATTTTATTTATCAGACATGGTTTCCGCCATGTCTTTTTTTGGCGACAACACAGGTTGACGGATACCAAACGTTGGCCGCTCAAGTAGGCGGGGCGGTTCAGTGAACACACGTCCGCCAGCGACCATACAACGGCGCGGGAAAGTATGAATAATAGCCTTGCCTTCTTTTAAGCAAGCATCAAAATCGTTGATTTCTAGGCTCTCGAGCGTTGGTTTTTCCGGCACTTCAAACACTAAGTTATTATCGGGTAGTAAACATTGGCGAGGTTGAGTGTTTACAATAACATTACCCAAAATACGGCAGTGATTAAACGTAAAAATGGGCAGAACTTGCGTGGCTAGAATTTGCTGCTTAACCACTTTAGCCGTTCCAAACAGCCAGTATTCTAGCTCGCGACCTGCATCTCGCTCATACAGGCTACCGTCGCTTCGGTCGTTACCTTCAAATATATGCAGCGGTGTTATTTTTTGGCCAT
>CALFWJ010000171.1 GCA_937928525.1 uncultured Alphaproteobacteria bacterium
GACGGTAATTTATGGCCTTATTCAAGCTGAAAAATATGATGGCAACTTGAAACGCAGCCACCTTAAAGACGCATCAAACCTTTATAATACTTACAAACACAAAGGGTTGCCGCCAACGCCTATTGCCAACCCTTCTGCTGCAGCTATGCAGGCTGTTGCTAACCCCGAAGCACACGATTACCTCTTTTTTGTGGCCACAGGTACGGGCGGTCATAACTTTGCAAAAACCTACGTGCAGCACAAACGTAACGTGGCTAAATACCTGATTGAGTATCGCGCCCAAAACAAAAAGAAGTAACATGGAAAATATTGCCCCCCAAGGAAACCTCATGATTTTAATTGTCGGCCCCAGTGGCAGTGGCAAAGGCACCTTAATGCATGAAATTACGCGCCAAGATCCGCGTATTAAGTTTTTCATTACCGCCACTACCCGTCCCCCACGCGACGGCGAATACGACGGCGTGCACTACTGGTTTTTAACTCCCGAGCGCTTCACGGCCCGCAAAAACAATAACGAATTTTTAGAAACCGACGACCATTACAACCACAGTTACGGCACCCTGCGCAGTGTGGTAGAAGGCCACATGGCCGAGGGTGATGATGTGATCAGCGACCTCAACTGGGCGGGCGTAGCTCAAGTGCAAACTAAAATGCCTGATAAAATCTTAAAAATTCTTATTCTACCGCCAAGCCTAGAGGAACTAAAAGATCGCTTTAAAACCCGCGCCCAAACCAGCAATGAAACTGACGCCAAACAACTTGAACGCCAAGCTCTCATCGCCGATGATTTACAGCACCTCAACGACTCCACGTATATTTTCAAAAATGAAGATATGGCGGGCAGCACAAAAAAAGACTATGATGCTATTGTCATTAACGATGATTTAGCCACCGCGGTTGAAGACATCCAACGTATTATCAACGAAAGGCGCACCAAAGATGCCGCAACAGCGTAGTTTATTCTCCCTTTCTTTCGCATTGATGTGCGCTGCTTTTATGAGCGCTTGCGTACCCGTACAACAACGGCCGCTGCAAACAGCTGCGTGTAACCCGCAAACTATTCAACAAGCTCGTTATGTGGTGGTTAATACTGCGCGCGTGCCCTTGGGCGGTCATAAAATTCAGGTTGTGGGCACCATTGGTAGCCCACAAAAGGTAGAAAGCTTTGCGCTATCTGATGGCAGCATGGTGGAAGTCATGTTCTATCGCACCGGCGAACCCGGTTGTCCCGGCATGCCCACCGAAGACCGTTACACCCCGTTTGTCTTCCAGAATGGATCACTTATTGGGTACGGGAACGACTATTACCGCTCGTTTATTCTCCCCAGTTTAAAAACGCTCGCAACGCCGCCCCAACAGCAGCATTATAATCAAGCGCCACAAAATACGTACCAAACTGCTCCTACTCAGCAGCACAACGGCTCACTATCTCCTGGCCAACCTTTGTGGCAATAAACCCTATGGGGCAACACTACACGCTGTCTCTGGGCGCAGATATGGGCGCAACGACCGCCAAACTTATTCAAAAAATACACGCCAATGCACTCACTGACGTCACCATTCTCACCCCCACAACCCGCGCAGCAGAAATGATAACTCAAGGTTTTTTAGCTCAGCAAAAAACCTCTTTTTTACCGCGTATCCTACCGCTAGACCCCAACACTGCTGGCATCATCTCTGAAGATAAAAAAGCCGTTATTAACCCTCTGCAACGCCAGCTTTTTTTGTACCAACAAATTTTAGCGCGTGCCAAAGCAGAAGAGCAACCTCTCACCCCCGAACAAGCCCTTAAAGCTGCCACCAGCCTAGAGCACCTGCTCGATAAATTTATGTTTCATCACATCACCGCCGCGCACATACAAGCCGAACTTAATGCGCAAAACTTACCCGAGCATTTAACGCAAAACCTGCTCTTCGTCGATATTCTGCTCAGCACTTACCCCGCTTATTTAGCAGCGCAAAATCTACAAGATCCTATAAGCTACCAACACGCCCAATTTGCCGCATGGGCTGAAAAGCTAACTTCTGCAAACATGCCTGTTTACGCCGTTGGCTTTCAAGATACTTCTCCCACCGCTGCGCCCTTTTTAGCTCAAATTGCGCAAAGCGATAATGGCCATATTATTACCCCAACACTGCATAGCCCCAATACTCCGCTAGAAGATTTAACGCCTCTCAACCCCGACTACACCCTACGACACTTAATGCAGAGCATGGCCATCACCCCGCAAAGTTTACACCCTCTTGGCACACCAAAAAATACACCTGTTTATACACTCCTCGCCGCCAAACACTCAGAAGAAGAAGTTCAACTTGCGGCGCTATTATTAAAAGAGGCACATCATAATGGTACGCGCGCTATGCTCGTTACGCCTACTCCTCATTTTGGCGCTGCCGTTAATGCGCATTTAAGCACCTGGGGCCTAACAGCCGATGACAGCGCAGGCACTCCCCTTAGCCAAACACCAGCAGGAAATTTCTTTCTCCTCATCGCAGAACTTGCACATAGCTTTAACCTCACGGCACTTGTGGCGCTCACTCAACATGCTTTATTTCAATCATCTTCCCAAAACACTGCGGCGTTTAATAGTTTAGTTTTGCGT
>CALFWJ010000172.1 GCA_937928525.1 uncultured Alphaproteobacteria bacterium
AGAGCCAAAGGCCATAAAAAGTAAGCCAAAGATAAGTAGTAGCGCCACTGGTACAACGACCATGAGGCGATTTTTAGCAGAAATAAGCTGCTCAAAAGTCCCGCCATAATCTAACCAATAGCCTGCAGGTAGACTTATTTCGTCGCGAATAGTTTGCTGAACTTCTGCTACAAAGCCGCCAAGGTCGCGCCCACGCACATTGGCGGTGACATAGATACGGCGCTTGCTGTTTTCACGACTAATTTGATTAGGACCATAAGATATAGTGAGATTTGCCACTTCTTTAAGTGGCACATAATCAGGCCCACTATCTAATCCTTCCCGCTTAGCGGCAGGTAAAGGTATGGGCAGGCGTTCTAATGCTTTAATATCAGTACGCAAGTCTTCAGGTAGACGCACCACCAAGTTAAACCTTTGATCACCAAGATAAACCGTTCCTGCATTTTTACCACCGATGGCTACAGAAACAATGTCTTGCACATCAGCGACATTTAGCCCAAAGCGCTCTAGGGCGCGGCGGTCAGGAATAATACTTAACACGGGTAACCCTGTTGACTGCTCAACCCTTACATCAGCAGCGCCTTTGACTGTTTTAACAATCGTGGCAATTTCTTGTGCGGAGCGATTAAGTTGCTCTAGGTCATCACCATATATTTTCACCGCAACGTCACTTCTAACGCCAGAAATTAACTCGTTAAAACGCATCTGTATGGGCTGGGTAAACTCATAATTGTTACCTGGTAATGTGCCCAGCATTTCTTCCATTTCTGCTACTAATTTCTCTTTAGTTTTATCAGGATTAGGCCAGTCTTTCTGAGCTTTAAGCATAATAAAGGTATCTGCTACGTTTGGTGGCATGGGGTCTGTTGCAACCTCTGGTGTGCCAACTTTGCTAAACACGCGCGCTACTTCAGGGAAGGTTTTAATTTTCTCCTCAACTTTCAACTGCATTTCTACAGATTGCATTAAACTAGTGCCAGGAATGCGCAGCGCATGGGTGGCAATATCTCCTTCATTTAATTGTGGAACAAATTCAGACCCAAGTCTGGTTGCTAAGCCACCGCTTACGATAACTAACACCATGGCTGTAACTATCATTTTGTAAGGATGAACTAAGCTCCACTTAAGGGCAGGTTCATACCATTTCTTACAAAAACTGATGGCACGGCTTTCTTTTTCTTCAACCTTTCCTGTTACAAACATGGCTACTGCAGCAGGTACAAATGTAATAGAAAGTACCAAAGCTGCTAGCAAGGCCATAATTACCGTTGCTGCCATTGGATGAAACATTTTTCCTTCCACGCCTGTGAGCGCAAAGATAGGAACATAAACAATGGTAATAATTAGTACGCCAAATAAACTTGGACGAATAACTTCTGCTGTAGCTGCTGCGGCAAGTTTGAAGCGCTCCTGCTGTGTCATGAGGCGGCCAAGCTTGTGTTGCTCTATACCAAAGCGACGTAAACAATTTTCTATAATAATTACAGCACCATCTACAATTAGTCCAAAATCTAAGGCGCCCATACTCATAAGGTTTCCTGAAACTTTGTTTTGCACCATACCCGTAATAGTCATGAGCATAGCTAGAGGAATAACGGCTGCTGTAATAAGAGCGGCACGGATATTTCCGAGGAGTAAGAACAAAATAGCAATAACCAGCAACGCGCCTTCAGCAAGATTTTTCTCTACCGTTTTTAGAGTTTTCTCTACCAGAGTTGTGCGGTTATAAACCGCTTTGGCAACAATACCTTCTTGTAAGCTGTCATTAATTAAATCTAGTTTAGTGGCTACACGCTCTGAAACGTCACGGCTGTTTTCACCAATAAGCATCATGACGGTACCCAGAACAACCTCTTTGCCATCCTTTGTAGCCGCACCTGTTCGCAGTGGTGAGCCGAGTACGAGCTCAGCAACATCACGAATACGGATTGTTAATTCATCACGCTTGGCAACAATAATACTACCAATATCATCTAGAGTTTTTACTTGGCCAGGCACACGAACAAGGTACTGTTCACCATTTTTTTCAATATACCCTGCACCCACATTATCATTATTATTTTCTAAGGCTGAAATGATTTCGGATAGGGTCAGGTTGTAGGCGAGTAAGCGTTCTGGGTATGGGCGGACATGAAACTCTTTCTCATAGCCACCGCTGGTATTAACTTCGGTGACACCTTTTACAGTGCGCAGTTGCGGTAAAATTGTCCAGTTTTGGATGGTTAGCAAATCCATGGGGGTGTAAGCCGTGCCGTCTGGTTTAAGCGCCTTAGGTTCAGACTCTACAACGTACATAAAAATCTCACTCAAACCTGTGGCGAGTGGCCCCATCTCTGGTTCCATTCCTGCTGGTAATTCTTCTTTAACTAACTGCAGACGCTCCGCAATAAGCTGGCGGGCAAAGTAAATATCTGTGCCTTCATCGAAAACAACCGTAACTTGCGATAAACCATAAGCAGAAAGAGAGCGCGTGTAATCAAGGTTAGGTATGCCTGAGATTGCCGTTTCAACGGGGAAAGTAATGCGCTGCTCTACCTCCAGGGGTGAATAGCCTGGTGCGCCCGTATTAATTTGTACTTGCACGTTAGTGATGTCTGGCACCGCATCAATAGGCAGTTTACCAAAGTTATAG
>CALFWJ010000173.1 GCA_937928525.1 uncultured Alphaproteobacteria bacterium
CGGCAAACAAATGGTTAGCAACCGTCGCCGCAGCAATAACGCCAGCCAGCGCGGCATCATGATAAAACAAGAACGTCCCCAACGCCAAAAGCAGTCCCAAAAATAGCCCGTTTAAACCACCAATCGACACTTCTTTGCGCAATAAATACAACGCATTACTCCACGTGAGTTTACCCGTTGCCAACCCACGTACCGCCACGGTCATGGTTTGCGTACCTGCGTTACCGCCCATGCTGGCCACAATCGGCATGAGCACCGCCAGCGCCACAAGGCGTTGAATATCATCTTGGAACATCGCAATCACCAAACTCGCCAACACAGCTGTGAACAAGTTAATAATCAACCATGGCAAACGTTTGCTGGTTGTCGTCCAAATTGGCGCAAAAATATCTTCGCCTTCTTCCACACCAGCCGCCCGCGCAGTTTGGCGATCATGGCTTTCCATCACCACATCCAGCACGTCATCAATGGTAATTCGGCCAAGCAGGGCACCGCGTTTGTTGGTCACGGCAACGTTATGAATGTCATATTTTTCAAACATGTTCACCACATCAGCTTCATCCATGTCGGGCTGAAGCGTGAGCGGATTTTCTCGCATAATTTCGGTTAATTCTTTACCCGGCGGGCAGCGCACCAAACGCGACAAACTCACCGTTCCCAATAATTTACGTTTGTCATTCACCACAAAAATAGTGCCGGGGTTACTCGGCAAGTCATCATTTTCACTGCGTAAATATTTTAAAACATCTTTTACTTTTTGCTCAGGCAGCGCCGTTAACAGCTCAAGCTGCATCATTCCACCCGCAGTGCCCTCGTCATACTCAAACAAGCGCTTTTGCTGTTTATCAGCCAAAAGTTTTTTCGCATCGGCATGGTCTTCAACGGTTTCGTCACTCTCTTCAAGCTGACGGGCAATATCTACCGCATCATCACTTTCAAGCTCAGCCATCACCTCTTTCACCACATCTGGCGCCATAGTGGTCAACATGTGCTCTTGGGCACCGTCGTCCATCTCTACTAAAATATCCCCGAGCGCCTCTTGAGGTAATACGTCCGTGAACATATCCCGTTTGGCACGGGGCAAACTTTCCAGAAAATCAGCAATATCCGCAGGGTGAACATCGGCCAGAAGCGGACCAACCGTATCGCCATCCAACCCCGCTACCGCGCCATACACCCCGCCAGAGCGCTCACACGCCCGATCCAACGCTGCCAACAACGCTTCGCGGACACTATCGCCAAGCGGTATCAATTCAACAGGGTTAAGGGCATCCTCTTTCATAAAGTCCTATAGTTTTTGTTCTATTATTTTGAAAATTTGATATCTAAACTTTACCAAAAAAGACGTTATTTATCAACGAAAAACACGCTAGCCCTAACATAATCTTTGGCCTATACTCCCCCCATGAAATTTACAACACGCCAACTCACGCTCCTCCTTCTTTTCACCGCCACAGCCCTTACCGCCAGTGGCTTCATCCTCGAACACGTCTTCCACGCTGCCCCTTGCCGCATGTGTTGGTGGCAACGATATGTGCACTGGACCATCGCGGGCATCGCCACCATTGCGCTTATCACCAAATGTTATAAACCCGCCGCACTCCTATCTCTCTCCGCCAGCGCCGCTGGTTTTGGCATCGCCGTCTGGCAAATGGGCGGGCAAAATAAGTGGTGGAAACTCCCCGAATTCTGCCAAGGTAACACCGAGCTACAAACCACAGTCACAGACCTTGCAACGGCATTCGCAACCCTCCCCCCTCGCTGCGACGAAGTGAATTTCACCATCCTAAATATCTCCCTGGCCGAATGGAACATCCCCACCATGCTGCTCACGGCACTTATCAGTATCCTCATTATTAAAAACCCAAAAAGTTAGATTTATCATGCAGGCAAACGATTACCAAACATGGGCGAAAACCACCGCTATTTATCCCGCCGCAGGCACAGGCGATACGCCAGAGCTCATGTACCTAGCCCTCGGCCTAGCAGGCGAAGCGGCCGAAGTGGCCAACAAAGTTAAAAAAATCTACCGAGATACAAACGACGACCCCAACAGTGCCAAAGCCCAAGAACTTAAACAAGGCACGCAAGATGAACTCGGCGACGTCATGTGGTACATCGCCAATTTATGCACCGCCCTTGGCACAACACTAGAAGAGCAAATGGCTAAAAATAACCACAAGCTAGAAAGTCGCAAAGCCCGTAACGTGCTCACCGGCAGCGGCGATAATAGATAATAAAAAAAGAGGCAACGCCTCTATTTTCCAAACCCCTGAACCATGCTTAAAACTTTGGCCCGCAAATCTTTATCATCAATAGCGTAATAAGCCTTAATTAAGTCTAGCGTTTCCTTACGGCTTAAAATATCTACGGGTACATTCTCAGGCGAATTTACCATATCCACGGTCATACCTAACTTTTCACCCAACGTACTTTGCTCTTCCGCCACGCTTAATAATGGGCCAGAACCATAGCCGTCAAAAAAGTACCCAACGCTAACACCCAAAACTTTACCAATGTTAAACAAACGGCTTGCGCCTACACGGTTGGCGCCATTTTCATATTTTTGCACCTGCTGAAAAGTAACACCAAGCGCCTCTGCCAATTTTTCTTGACTTAAGCCCGCCAAAATACGGCGCGCCTTCAGGCGCGTACCCACGTGGGTGTCAATCGGGTCAGGGCCACTCCCCGGTAGATTCTTTGGTGCTTTGGTTAATTTGTCAGACATATACACTATATAAGGGTATTTATATTCAAATACAACCCCGCAACAAAAAATTTCCACAAAAAAACCGCCAGATCTAAAATCTGACGGCTTTTATCCCTAATCGCTGCAAAACGTCTTAACGCAACCTACAACTGTCTCCTTAAAAGTACGCTCCGGAACTCACTTTTAAAGGCCCCTAGAATTTAATTCTATCAATGGGTTTCGGAATAAAAAAGGCCACTACATAAAGCAGCAGCCTTTATTATTATTGTGCCGTTGCATTACCAAACTGAATTTCTCCAGCTTCGGCAGCAATGACGCTTCGTTTAATGGCTGGCGCAGTGCCTTCATTCAAAGCTGTTATTCTGCTCTGAATTGACCACTCAGTTCCTACAACGCTAGCAATTGCCAGCAAAAGTAAAAACATCACTACGCCCGCGGGGAACGCAGTTTTATCTAAAAAAGTTCGCATGTGTTTCTCCCGATTAACGCAAAACTTTAGCCCAGGAATATTCTTTTCAGCAGCTCAACCATACCCCAGCC
>CALFWJ010000174.1 GCA_937928525.1 uncultured Alphaproteobacteria bacterium
CCCGGGCCTTAAAATTGTCGGAAATCTCCCCTATAACGTGGGCACTCAAATTGTGTTGAATATTTTACAACAACAAGCGCCAGCTGGTCCCATGACCTTTATGCTGCAAAAAGAAGTGGTAGACCGGTTCCTTGCTCCGCCCAGCACCTCAGCCCGCGGCCGTATCAGCATCTGGCGGGAACTCTTCGCCGACGGCACGCGTCTGTTCGATGTTCCGCGCAATGCCTTTAACCCGCCGCCTAAAGTCACATCAGCCATGATGCAAATTACACCGCTGGCCAAACCACGCTATAACGTAGTTCTTCCAACCCTTAAACGCGTGCTCGATACCACCTTTAACCAGCGCCGTAAAATGTTACGCGCCAGCCTAAAAGGCATGCTCACCGAGCAGCAAATCGAAGCCCTAGGCATTGATCCTACCGCACGGCCAGAAACCTTAACCACCGAAGAATTCTGCACGCTATCTAACGCTATCGTGTAACCTTTATACATAAATAAGTTCTTGCGCTAAATTAAGCAATAATTGACGTTTCTGGGATGTTAAATGCGATAAGCATTCCCCAAGCAATACAGGCGTATTCTCAGGTGTAAGCGGCGAAATTGGTTTGGTATAAAATTGATGTAATGGCAAATTGAACGCGCGCGCTAAAATAATCAACCGCGCCGTACTGATGCGGTTTACGTTGTTTTCATACTTTTGCACTTGTTGGATGGTGCAGCCTAAAAGCTCTGCGGTCTGAAGTTGGGTTAAGCCTTTAAATTGCCGATAATGTTTAACGTTACGTGCAATTAATTGATTGAGTGTTTTAATTTCGGCTTTGATTAAGGCACGTTTTTGTGGCATTGTTTTGGTAACTTTAGGTTATTTATTTTGATAATATTCAACTTATGATAACCAAAGTTACCATAAAATGTAAACTAAAATTATCAAATTTATTTATGCGCCTCCACGATAAACTTCGTCAAATGCGAAAAACGCAACGCCTCAATCAAGATGATATGGCTAAAAAACTTAGTATCTCGCGCCGCAGTTACGGCCTATACGAATTGGGTAAAACTCTGCCAGACGCGGGTCGCCTCGCCGAAATTGCCACCATTTTTGGCGTCTCAACCGACTGGCTCCTCAGCGACAGCGACGCTTTGTCATCCGCCCCCGCCGCTTCACCTCAAGAGCTTCCCCTTATTGGCCTTGCCAGCTGTAGCGTGGCAGGCTGGTATCAACCGCAACCCCTTAACGGCATGAACGTGCCACTCCCCACTACCGAACTGCAAGACGGTTTTGTGGTCACAGCAACAGGCCCCAGCCTCATCCCAGAAGGCATTAAGCCTGGCTACATGTGCTATTGCGCGCCTAATATCCGTGCTAAAATGGGCGATATTATTTACATTCAAGAAGTGTCAGGCCGCGCCAGCCTTAAAGTCTTTCGTGAAGAAACACCAGACTGGCTGGTCATCGACGGCTATTTCCCGCCCAACGACGCAGGCACCCAAGCCCGCTACACCGAAAAACGCCAACGCACCGAAATTGACAGCATCGCCCCCGTCATGTTTGTCCGTCGTAAATAAAGTTAAAGCTCATGCATAACGTTTTCCTTCTTGCTCTTCTTTTTGCTATTGCACGGCTTATTTATATTGCCAGCGGCGTGGTTGGCCTCTCGCCCGATGAGGCGCAATATTGGCACTGGCTCACCCGCCCAGAACTCTCATACGTCACCAAACCTCCCTTAACTACGTGGCTCATGGGCGTCAGCACCAGCATATTTGGCGATACCTATTTAGGTGTGCGTTTCTTCGCGGCCCTTGGTCACGCCACCGCTAGCATTTTGGCGTTTGGCATTGCCGCTCAAGTGCATTCGCGCCGCGCAGGCTGGTGGGCGTTTTGGGCATTTCAAGTTACACCACTGTTTGCCATTGGCGGTATTCTTATGGTCACCGATGTCCCCGCATTGGTGTTCTGGCTTGCCGCTATTTACATGCTCACTACACTGAACTGGAAGCAAAAAAATTGGCCGCAATGGCTCCTCATCGGCGTATTCATCGGCCTTGCTGGCCTCAGTAAATACACTGCCGTATTTTTCTATCCACTTCTTGGTGTTTATCTTTTGTGGCAGCAACGAGGCTACCTTGTTAAACCGCAAATTTACACAGCAGGTTTTATGTCTCTCGCACTGCAAACGCCCGTATTATATTGGAATTACACCTACAACTGGCTCGGCCTCAAACACGTTATAGGTCAAACCAACGGCGGTACATCCCTTAACGATGCATGGCAAAATCTGGGCGATTTTCTGGCAGGGCAGGCGGGTGTACTTGGCATCGTCGCCTTTTTAGGCATGCTCGCCTTCTGGTTTAACCCGCGTGAATGCAGCCCTAAACTTAAAATATTATGGGCCTTCACTGCACCGCTATTTGTATTTTTTGTCTGGCAAGCTGTAACAGGAAAAGTGCAAGCCAATTGGCCGATCCTCGCAACCAGCGTGAGTCTTATCGCCGTCTGCACATGCCTTGGTACACACCAAAGCCGCGTTGTGCGCATGGTATTTGCGGTAAGCCTTATGCTTAACGCTACCCTTACTTTGTTCCTGCACAATACCAATATGCTCCGCACCGTCGGCATTAACCTCCCGCACAAAATAGACCCCAGTAAAGACCTCCGCGGCTGGCAAGATGTCACGAAAACCACTCTTGCGCGCCTCAAAACCCTCCCTCCACACAGTAATCCCTACATCATCACTACCCGCTACCGCAGCATGGCCGAAATCAGCTTTGAACTCGCGCGGGCAGGGCGCACCGACATACAAGTTATTTACGTTAACAGCGGCAGCCACCGCCTCAGCCAGTACGATTTATGGCCGTGGCCAAACCTAGCAGGCCGCACCGCCGTCATTGTGCGCACCAGCCAAGGTCTGCCTGCCCACATCAAAAACGCCTTCACCACCTGCACCCCCCAACCGCCCACAAATCTTCACCCCCGCTCTGCCCACCTCACCACCTGCGCAGGCTACAAAAATCTCACTAAAATTATACCCACCACCCATTGACATCTAAACTGTATGCGCTTATATAAAAGGCAAGAGCAGGCGCACTCCCGCACCTGAAACACATTTTCTTTTTTCTAAGGAGACTATAATGACAGCTTATTCCACACTTGCACCTAACGCCCAAAACCTCGTTTTTATGGGCGGCATGATGAATGTTAAGTCTGAATGGATGGAAGGCTTAATTGAAAATTTTCGCGACCAAATCCAATCGTTTTGTAAAATATGGGAAGACCAAGGCGGCAATCCTGACGACCTTAATTTTGTTATTGGCTTCAACTCTCAAAAATCAGTCGATTCAACCAATATTGCACGCCGTGAACTCAAAACAGGCGAAGGCGACATTGTTTTACACATGAATGAACGTGAACGCATTGAAGCCTTTGAAAAAATGGCCGACGCCATTGGCGCCGCAGGTTTACTTATGTTTGATGAAGAAAAG
>CALFWJ010000175.1 GCA_937928525.1 uncultured Alphaproteobacteria bacterium
TCACCATCGGCAATTTAAAAGAAGCACCTACTGTTGCTGCTATTGCCAAAAACCATGGCCTAGCGCTGATGACTGCAGACACCGTGGAAGCCGCTATAACCGCCGCTGCTACCAACCGGATGGAGATGATTTTCACCGATGCCGCTATTACCCTCCCCGCCCTCTTCACGGCCCTAAATGAAGCAAAACTTACCATTCCCGTTGTGGCCACAGGCCCCGCTCAACCAGTTAAAAACGCCGTTACAGCCATTCGTCTTGGCGCAATTGAATATTTATCTACACCGCTGCAACCCGATATGCTAGAAGCGCTGATTGCGCCCCTTGCCCCAAAAGAAGCAGAAAGCATTACCCCCATCCATGGCGATGCAAAAACTGTAGAGCTGTTAAGCCAAGCCAAGCAATTTGCCGCCAGCAATGCCAGCATTCTTCTGCGCGGTGAAAGCGGCACGGGTAAAGAAGTTTATAGCCAATACGTGCACCAATGTAGCCCGCGTAAAGACCAGCCGTTTGTGGCGGTTAACTGCGCTGCCATCCCCGAAAACCTCCTCGAGAGTGAGCTATTCGGTCACGAAAAAGGCGCCTTCTCTGGCGCGGTAAGCAAACGCATTGGTAAGTTTGAGCAAGCCCACGGCGGAACACTGCTGCTTGATGAAATCTCAGAGATGGACCTCCAGCTGCAAGCCAAACTTCTCCGTGCCATTCAAGAGCGCGTGATTGATCCTGTTGGCAGCACCAAACCCACCCCCGTAGATATCCGCCTGATTGCCACAACCAACCGTAAACTAGAAGATTATGTCGCTGAAGGTAAATTCAGAGAAGATTTATACTTCCGCCTCAACGTCGTGATGCTTGAAATCCCACCTCTGCGCGAGCGCCCGGGCGATATTTTACCGCTCGCCAGCTACTTCACCACACTTTATGGCGCGCAAAACGGCCTAGATAATGTCACAATCTCGCCCGAAGCAGCCACAAAACTGAATGAATGTTACTGGAAAGGGAACGTGCGCGAACTTGAAAACACGCTCCACCGCAGTATTCTTATGCTTGGTGGCGGCACTATTGTACAGCCCGAACATATTGTTATCTCACCAATGTCCCTCAGCATGATGGGAGTTGATAAAAACAATACTCAAGCCCAAGAAAGTATTAAACCCAACCCCATGTCAGCAGCAGCGCAACAATACGCCGCAGCGGGCAGTGGCTTCCAACAGGGCAACACTATGGCCGCTCCTGCGGCAAATATTGGTAAAACACTAGAAGAGATGGAGCGTGAGCTTATTTTAACAACGCTCGACTACTGCCAAGGCAATCGCGCCGCTGCTGCCGATGTACTCGGTATCTCAATTAAACAGCTTCGTACTAAACTAGAAACCTTCGCCAACGCAAGCTAGAAAACGTTGCTAACCCAGGCCAAATCTGGTATATCTTACTTAATAATATAATTTCATCTGCGTGCCACACTGCAAGAGGGGCACCCACCATGAAGGAACACCTCATGACTTTATTAAAAACTTGTGCGTTAGCGCTCAGTTTATCTGCTTTTTCCGTGCTCCCAAGCACATCTGCTGAAATTGACAAACGTGACTGGTTCGAAATGCTTACCGCGATGGTAGAGCGCAAAGACCCGTTAAATACAACTGTTCTCTTTCACATGGTTGACGTAAATGGTCAGTTTGAAGACTTACCAACTGAGCTTACTCTCGACAACCTTAATATTTCAACCCATCCAGCAGGCTATACCTGTTTTGATGCTGAAGTAAGTTATGGCACACCAGAAGGTGGTATTGATGACAATTTTGAAATTGCAACCCAATGCCAAGTAAATGGTGTTTGGCTCTCTGCTGACCAAATTTTGCCAGACGATGCAGTAACAAAAATTGCCGAAAATACCCAAGATTAAAAAAAAGCCCCTCGTGGGCTTTTTTTGTGCTTTTTTATCGGCAAAAAACTAGCTTTTTTGCCCTAATTACGCCATATTTATTCCAAGGGAAAAAGAAGAAAAAACGTGCAGAACTTACTCAATAGCCTCCGCCAATCAGAAGTCTTACTCGCCATGGGTGTGGTGAGCCTTATTGTACTGTTCTTTATTCCTCTGCCTGCCGCCGCCCTCGATTTTTTGGTCGCCCTCAATATTACTCTTGGCCTTGTTATCCTACTCACTATTCTTTTCATTAAAAAAGCCCTAGAGTTCACGGCCTTCCCCATGCTGCTGCTTATTACCACAACATTCAGGCTCGCCCTTAACGTGGCCAGTACGCGTCTTATTTTATCGGAGGGGCATAATGGGAGTGCTGCCGCTGGTAAAATCATCGAAACCTTTGGCCAAGTTATTATTGGTGGTAACTTTGTTATTGGTCTTATTCTGTTCCTTATTCTCATTATTGTTAACTTTGTGGTTATTACCAAAGGTTCTGGCCGTATCGCTGAAGTTGCTGCCCGCTTCACTCTCGATAGTTTGCCGGGGAAACAAATGGCCATCGACGCCGACTTAAACGCCGGTCTCATTAACGAAGATGATGCCCGCATGCGCCGAAAAGAACTCGAGCAAGAAACAGGCTTCTTTGGTGCTATGGATGGTGCGAGCAAATTTGTGCGCGGAGACGCCATTGCTGGCCTTATTATTACTGCCCTTAACATTGCCGTAGGTATTATTGTGGGTATGGCCCAACACGGTATGTCTATTGGTGATGCGGCTAACCGTTATACCGTACTCACAGTCGGTGACGGCCTTGTAGCTTACATCCCTGCGCTTACCATCTCTATTGGTGCTGGTATGTTGGTGGCTAAATCTGGCACCTCTACCGCCGCGGGTGATGTTGTCTTTGGTCAAATCTTCCAAGACACAAAAGCTCTTTATATGGTCGCTGTTCTTATGGTGTTTATCTCGCTTATGCCTAATATGCCTAAACTTCCCTTCTGGGCAATTGCGGCAGGCTTGGTTTATGCCTCTATTGTGATTAAACGCAAAAAAGATGAAGCCCCCATCGAGGCCGCCCGCATGGAAGCAGAAGCTGCCGCCGAAGAAGCGGCCGCAGCACCGCCAGAAGAAGAACCAATGGCCAGCGTTCTCCACGTCGACACCCTCAAGCTAGAGCTTGGCTATAACCTGCTTAATCTTATCGACGAATCTCGTGGTGGGCGCCTTACCGACCAAATAAAAGCCATGCGCCGCCAAATGGCAAAAGACATTGGCTTTGTTGTGCCCAGCATCCGCATCCAAGATAATATGCAAGCAGGCGCAGGCCAGTAT
Organism: uncultured Alphaproteobacteria bacterium; assembly: GCA_937928525.1. Classification (GTDB taxonomy): domain Bacteria; phylum Pseudomonadota; class Alphaproteobacteria; order UBA2136; family UBA6156; genus CALFWJ01. Next base: position 3,251 of record CALFWJ010000175.1, read on the forward strand.
CTTATCTCAATCAAAGATATTAAAGCTGGTGAAGGCGTGCTTGAACCTGGCCAACTCCTCGCTATGGACCCCACAGGTTCAGCTGCTCCCATTAACGGCGTAGAAACAATTGAGCCCACCTTTGGCCTCCCTGCCCGCTGGATTAACGAAGCCCAAAAAGAAGAAGCAGCCTTTAGCGGTTACACAGTAGTCGACAATGCAACCGTTATCGTTACCCACCTCACCGAAGTCATCAAAGACAACCTATCAGATCTTCTAACCCGTAATGAAGTAGAAAAACTCCTCGATGAAAACCGCGGCGAGCACGGCAAACTCATCGACGAAATTGTTCCTGAACGTATTTCTATTGGTCTTCTGCAACAAGTGTTAAAAAATCTGCTGCGAGAGCGCGTCAGCATTCGCGACCTGCCCGGTATTCTAGAAGCTTTAGGCGACGCCCCCAACACCCGTAACATCGCCAGTATGACCGAGCACGTGCGCCAACGCCTTTCGCGCCAAATCTCTATGCAACATGCTAACCCCGCCGACAAAACCCTTAACATTATTGCCCTCACGCCAGCATGGGAAAAAGAATTTACCGATAATATTCTCACTGATGGTGAAGAGCGCCACCTTGCTATGGCCCCAGAAAAAGTGCAGAGCTTTGTTAAAGTGCTAAAAGAAAACTTTGAACGCCAACTCATGAATGGTATCAACGCTGCTCTTATCACTAGCCCCACAGTACGCCCCTTTGCACGTATGTTGGTTGAGCGTTCTATGCCCAGCGTCCCTGTCCTCTCACAAGTAGAAATTCACCCCAAAGCGCGCATTAAAACCGTAGGTACGATCTAAATATCTTTCACAAAAAACATGGTTTTTTGCTCAGAGCAAGGGCTACGCCCTTCCAATCCCACCCCGTCCTCGTATCCTACTCTGGGCGGCGCTAGTTTTGGCTTTTAATTTAAATGCACTATTACTTGATGCTTGCTTTTGCATGAGCATTTAACA
>CALFWJ010000176.1 GCA_937928525.1 uncultured Alphaproteobacteria bacterium
ATCACCCGCGCATTGCCAAGGGCATAACGCTTGCCCTTGGTGCCGCCAGAAAGCAAAAAGGCACCCATACTGGCCGCTTGACCAATACAAATGGTCGATACATCGCACTTAATGTAGTTCATGGTGTCGTAAATCGCCATACCAGCAGTTACAACGCCACCCGGCGAATTAATGTAAATCGAGATATCCGCCTCAGGGTTTTCACTCTCTAAAAACAAGAGCTGCGCCACAATCAGGTTGGCCATGTTGTCTTCTACTTGGCCGGTTAAAAAAATCACCCGCTCTTTTAACAGGCGTGAATAAATATCAAACGCACGCTCGCCCCGCGCCGATTGTTCAACCACCATAGGCACCAATTGCGACGTTGTATCAAGTCCAGACATGAGTAAAGAATTCCTTATTATTTGCAAAGAGTTTAGCAGAAAATAATAAAAAAACCACCAAAAGAAAACACCACAAAAAAGCAGCGCCTCAACGCTGCTGTTTAAAATAAGAAGCTTACTGTAACTCAGAAAGCAGCTCTTTCGCCTCAACCTTCTTCTCGGTAATGGTCGCACCATCAAGCAAGAATTTCACAGCCTTGTCTTCCAAAATAGGACCAATCAACTGGTTGCGGTTGTTAGGTTGCGCGAAGTGCGCCCGAACCTGTGCTGCCTGCTGGCCAGCACGTTCAGCCTGAGCGTTAATCGCTTCTTCAAGGTCAGCATCTTCAACTTTAACGTCATTGCTCTTGGCAATTTCAGCCAGAACCAAGCCTAATTTAACGCGGCGCTCAGCTAAGTCTTTCAACTCAACTTTAATTTCGTCCATGCCTTTACCCAGCATGTCAGGCGTTACACCCATGCGTTGCCATTCTTGCACTTGTGCCTGAAATAGCGCGTTTTGCTCGCTCTGAATAAGGCTTTCAGGTAGTGTTACCTTGTTGGCTTTATCGAGTTGGTCAAATAATTCACGTTTCAAACGCTGCTCAGACGCACGCGCAAGGTCGTTTTTAGCGCCTTCATTCATCATTTCTTTTAATTTAGCTAGGCTATCCATACCCAGTGCTTTCACACTGTCATCGTTTAGCTCTTCAACTTTTTGCGCTTCAACTTTAACCACTTCAGTTTCAAACACAGCAGGTTTACCCGCTAGGTCTTTCGCGTGGTATTCAGCCGGGAATTTAACCTTAAGGTCTTTTTTAGCACCGGCTTTAAGGCCTTTTAAGCCATCTTCAAAACCAGGAATAAGCTGGCCAGAACCAATAGTGACGCTAAAATCGTCTAGCTTACCGCCGTCAAAGGCTTTGCCATCAACTTTACCTACAGCGTTAATGGTCACGCGGTCGCCGTCAGCGGCAGCGTCTTTTTTCTCTTCAAAGGTTGCAAGTTGCTTTTGCAAGTTTTGCATCGCTTCGTCTAGAAGTTCTTGGCTCGGCTCAGATACTTCACGCGTTAGCTTAAGTTTGTCAGCACCTTTTACTTTAACTTCTGGGTAAACCTCTACGTGCGCGTGGTAGGCATAGTCTTCGCCCTCTTTAACGTCATGCGCATGAATGTTAGGCTGGCCAGCAACCTGAAGTTTGTTGTCCATAATCGCCTGCGGTAGAGAGTCTTCTACCAATTTTTGCGCCAATTCAGCCCGAACTTGTTCGCCGTGGCGTTTTTTAACTTCCGCAACAGGTACTTTACCCGGGCGGAAACCGTCAATTTTAATATTTTTCGCAAGACGTGCAAACTGTTCGTCCAGTTTTTTACTCACATCCTCAGCGGGAATTGTCACGTTAATCTGACGCGCTAAATCACCCTTATTCTCAACAGAAACTTGCATAGTATAAACTCTTATTTTTTGTATTAACTTTAAGTTGGCTCCCTACCAATGGCACAGTTATATAGATATTTTTATCAAATGGCAAGAAGTCTTGGCGCACAGCTATTTGCTGGGCGTGTCAGGCAATAAAATAAGATATTCATGCGGGCGCAACACAGGTAAGTTTTGCCGAATTTCCAGCTCAATCGCATCAGGGTCACCACCGCTTAAGCGGTCAGCTTCAGCCTCTAACCGATGCATTTTTTGCGCAAAAACAGTGTTTTCCTGCTGTAAAACATCTACTTGTTCGCGTAAAGTTTGCCATGTAAATACGCCGCGCTCACCCCATACCGCCTGTTTTAAAATATAAGCACATAGCAGCAAAAACAAAGCAGGCCACAACGCCCGAAAAAATCGCGCCCGCACTTTAAGCAGCGTTTTTTTGTCTATGGTTTTTGGCGCATCAGCAGTCATAGCGCCACCATACCAAAGCCCCAAACAGCCTTAAACCCTAAACCCCAAAAAAGCCTATAACCCCAAGCAAAAAAACCACAAAAAACCGCCCCACCAAAAGGTAGGACGATTTAATAAAATTATTCAGGAAGGTTATAGGCCACAATGCACAGGTAACATGTATAAAACTCAGATTTTGATGATGTTCCAGAAATAACAAGCGGCATGGACGCTAAGATTGTTTGGCTGATAACATAAAATCGATTTAAATTTTTAAATTATTTTCTCTTACTAATTTTTAAGTTGTAGATGAATCCATCCAATCTCGTTCACCATAATATATAAACATATCTATATGTCTATCTTTCATATCTTTAAGTGCTTCAAAAATTGGCATTTCACTTTTTATAGCATAATGTAAAACATATCCTAAAGAACGCTCACAATACTAAGGTTAA
>CALFWJ010000177.1 GCA_937928525.1 uncultured Alphaproteobacteria bacterium
CCTCAACCAGTGCAAGAGTAATTTGTGTAAAATAGCCGCAATATTTAAACGCATCATACGTATTTCCAGCTAGCAGCTCAAGCTAACATCAGCTATAGTTAATTTCATGTCTAAGATAACAAAACCAAACAATAAGCCAGAAATCCCGACCGAGGTATTATCAGGCACAGGTAATCTGCCAAAGGCGCCTTTTTTTGCTGTAGGCTGCGTCTTTGCATTAGCTCTATTTTGTTTGGCAATCACACTTACATTATTACCCCATTGGCAGCACAAACAAGCCGAGCAAGCACTAGCTGCTAAAACCTACAAATTTACCCAAGCGGCGGTTATTTTACCTAATGCTAAAAGCCGTGCCGAACATCACGCGCGTCATCAGCAAGAAGACAGTAATTTTATTAAAACACCCGCGCAAAATGCGCCAGAAAAATACGAAGGCATCTACGAAGAAATCAACCCAGACCTGCCCGTGATCAATTCTGGGTCAAAAGCACCAAAAACAGAGCAAAATATCTCTAGAACAGTACCATTTTTGACCAAAAATGAGCAAAATTTACCAAAATGGCGCAAAAATGCGCACCCAGTGTCAGTTCCTGAAGGGCATGCCACAATTGCAATTGTCATTGACGATATGGGCGTAGCCGATACTAATTCTCAAGCTGTGATTGATCGCCTGCCAACAGCCGTCACATTAGCTTTTCTGGCCTACGGTGAGGCAACAAATAGCCAAGCCAAACACGCCTTTAATAAGGGCCACGACATCATGATTCACTTACCCATGCAGCCCCATCGTCATACTGCTAACCCAGGCCCCAATGCTCTTTATGTTAACGATGAAACAGCGCAACTTAAACGCAAAATTAAGCTTAATTTTAAAGACCTTAAGCACATAAGCGTTGGCGTTAATAACCACATGGGCAGCGCCTTAACCGAAAATTTACCCGCCATGCGCACAGTGCTAGAAGCTGTAGAAGCGGAAGAAATGTTTTTCCTCGATAGCGTAACAACCAACAACAGCAGTGTGTTGGCAGCCAGTACTGGTCTCAATCTTCCCGTGTTGCAGCGCCACGTTTTTCTTGACCACGAGGTCACGCCAAGCTTCATCAATAACGCGCTTGCTCGTGCCGAGCGCCACGCTAAAAAATATGGCTCAGCCATTGCAATTGGTCACCCTTACCCTGCTACCACAGCTGCCATTGAGACGTGGGCAAAAACATTGGCAGATAAACAAATTTCACTTATTCCCATTAGTAACTTATTACAATAGCTTTGAGCTTGCATTAACCGTGCAAAATTGCTAAAAATACAGAATAATTAAAAGAGAGAAAAGTGCTTAATGGCATCGTTAAAAGAGCTTCGCGGACGTATTCGCTCAGTTAAAAACACACAGCAAATTACTAAAACTATGAAGATGGTGGCTGCTGCCAAGGTGCGCCGCGCACGACTGAACTGTGATATGGCCCGTCCTTACGCCGAGCGCATGCAAGAAGTTTTAAAAAACATGGCCCAAAATACGGGTGATAATGGCCCGCTCCTTTTAGCTGGTCGTGGCGATGAGCATGTTGTGCGCTTAGTTATTTTTGGTTCTGACCGTGGTTTGTGCGGTGGCTTTAATGCGAACCTCATGAAAAAAACCAGCGAAATTATCCGTGAATGGCAAGCCATTAACAAAACAGTACAGCTTGTTGCTGTAGGCCGTAAAATACGTGATGCTGTGCGCAGCCAATACCCAGAAATGCTCGTGGCTGAATATCTCGATTTATCACGCACTATGAGCTTTGATGACGCCAAAAGAATTGCGGCAGAGCAAGTAACAGCCTTTGAAGCTAGCGAATGTGATGTATTGCAACTTGTGTTTTCTGAATGCGAAAACATGCTCACGCAAACGCCTAAAAACCGCCAACTTGTGCCGTTTGTGCAAACAGATGATACGGTAGAGCCAGCTAGCATTGACTACGAACCTGGCGAAGAGGAAGTGCTTAACGAACTTCTCCCAAAAAATATCGATATGCAGTTTTACCAAGCTTGGCTTGAATCTCTCGCATCAGAGCAAGCTGCACGGATGACAGCCATGGATAGCGCCACCCGTAACGCTGGCGAAATGATTAAAGGCCTGACGCTTGTGTATAACCGCTCACGTCAAGCGGCGATCACGAAGGAATTGATTGAAATTATTAGTGGTGCTGAAGCGGTATAGCTAATGACTCATACTTTAAGGCACCTTCGGGTGCTTTTTTATGTAGAAATAAGATAAAAAATATAAGTTTTTTTCTAAAAAGACTTGCATTTTGTATATAATTGCGTACATTACGGTTATGAAACAGACTTATATATTCTTATTTGCACTCAGTTTATTGTTCCCAATTAATTTTGTAGAGGCACAAACCTTTGGTCGTTTTTATAGCGGCAATAATAGCGGTAACAGCATTGGCTCTAGTGGAAATGGTGGAAGTGGTAGCAGGTTTAATCGTGTATGGCGTGGTGGTAGTAGTGGCTTTGTACGTAACTTTGGTCGCTCGGGTGGAAGTGGTGGTTACTTTGGTGTCCCAACAGGAAGCAGTGTTGGTGGTAACAGCTTTATCAGCCGGCCACACCGCGCGGCCTATAGAGCTCAAATTCGTGCAGCACGCATAGAACAAGCGCGGCTAGATAACCTACCTCCACCTTGTGGCCTTTATGGTCGCTTACCTCGCCGCTGCGAAGTTAAACGGTTTGGCAGTCAGTAAGTAAAACAAAAAAAGAAGCTTGAGAGCTTCTTTTTTATTTATTGAACAATTAATTCACGGAAGAGAACATTTTTAAGATTAAGTGGGTGGCTAGATTGACCAAGACGCAAGAGTAAATCTTCTTTAAGTTTATAAATATTCGCAGTACCTTTAAAGTCGTCAGGGCGAAGTTGACGCAAGTATGTATTGAGGTCATCTTCTACGCGTGGAATAGCTTCACCGTAGATAATATCGTCTACAGGGCCTTGATATTCAAGGGTAAGTTTAATTTTAAGAAAACGATTGCCACGCTCAGTGAGTAAGTTGACGTTAAGAGGGGCAAGATCTTTATAAACAGGGGGGCCAATAACAAGGGCGCCACCATCGATACTGTTAATATCTACACCACCTTCGCTGTCAGCCATCATAGCGTCGGTTTCTTCTGGTTCTGATTTAAAGACAAAGAGAAATAGAACAGCAACAATAATAGCAATAAGCGCAACCGCACCACCAACAATAATCAGGAGTTTCTTTTTACTTTTTGGTGCAGCTCCACCTTCAGCGCCTTCTTCCCCTTCTGGGGTATCGCCTTCAGCTTCTTCGGTGGGTGCATCATCTTTTTTGTCGTCGTCAGCCATATGAGGATTAAATTATTTTATTATTTAAACTGAGTTTACGCTAAAGCACTGCGTTTGGCGAGCGGCATTTGGCTTGATGATTGTTGATTATTATTTTGCGGGGTGGGAGCTGGCTTTGGGGCAAGTGCTTTCTCTTTTGCTTTATTGGCATCGGATTCTCGTTTAGCCTGTGCTTTAAGCTCTGCACCACCTTGGTGTTTTTTATCAATCTCTACCCAGCTTTGGCGTAGAGCTTTAAGGTGGGGGATAATTTCATCAACTATTTCAGCTTTATTCTGAATTTCAACTTCCAGAATTTGTTGTGAAATATGCGTATAAATACGCAAAAGGCGCATTGAAATTTCACCACCATTCTCCATATCAAGAATATTACTAAGATAACTAATAATCTCGAGCACGCGTTGATTATTATTACAGCGTTCTTGAATATTATTTTCAGCAATGGCAGCTTTGGCCTTAAGAAGAAATTTAATAGCACCATCATAAAGCATAACCAACTGTTGTGCTGGTGAAGCATTATGAATTTGTTGGTCAAGATATTGACGCGCAAATTGTTGTTGGTTGGCTGGATTATTATAGGTCATGCTTAGCTATCATCGTTTTCTGCAAATAGGCTGGTAATTTGCTCGCGTAGGGATTCGAGTTGAGCCAAAGCTGTTTCTAGAGCGATGTACTGGCGCTCTAGAGTTTGGCGGGTAATTTCTAGACGTTCATCGATGGTGTCGATACGGTCTTGGGCATCTACATTTTGCTCTTCTAAATCAGCAATACGGGTATCGAATGTGCCAGATAAGCGCGTGAAGCCGTCAAAATCATCGTGGAATAAATCAGCAATACCACGCGAAACATTCACGTTAATACCAGCTTGATTACCAAGGTTTGCAGTGCCGTTGAAAAGCAGTACAAGTCCATCTGCACTGGTGGCATCGGTAGCTGTAATGGTACGGCCACTAATGGTAACCGATCCATCGTCAGAGCCATCAGCTGGACCATTAATGTTGGCACTTAAAATATTGCCATCGGCATCTGTGGCGCCAATGTTAAGCACAAAGTCACCCGACACAGTTTCGTCAGAGCGGTCAATAAGCTGTACGCGTGAATCTGGGCTGGTTACGTCAATTTCGAATAAGTTACGGATACCGTCAACATTGGTAAGGAGGCGGTTATCAATCACTTCATCGTTAATTTCTAGACGAAAGTTTGCGTTAAGCTCAACACCAATTTGACCTAAACTTCTAAAACCATCTTCTAGGTTGTTAAGTTCAGTACCCACAATATCGCTTAAGCGGCTGGCAACTTGGCGTAGCGTGCTATCAAAGTTAAGTGAGCCAAATTCTACGTCGCCATCATCGTCGCGGTCAATTTCTTCGCTTTGGTCATCAATAAAGTCACGTAAATCATTATAGGCTGTGGCAAAGTCAACAATGGCAGATTTAATAGTATTAAGGTCTGAGGCGACGTCGATGGTTACTTCAGTATTTGGATCGGCCTGAATAAGGCTAAGGGTAACACCTTCAAATAAGTCATCTACTTCGTTACTGCTACGGGTTACATTTTCAATACCGTTAACGGTTAAGTTGGCATCTTGCGCCGCAAGAAGTTCATTTTTAATACCGCCATTATCGTTCAAGAAGCCAAGGCTGCTTGCTGCGCTTGTGGCGCTAAATGTAAAGTTATCGAGGGCAAGTTCAGCGCCAGATGTGTTAGCAACTTCAATGCGGAGTGTTTCGCCATTGTTGGCGCTAAAGGCGCTACCATCTACATTTAAGCTTACAGTGTTAAGGCTACCTAGAGTGCTGGTACCAGTTGTTTCACCCACTAAAGTACTACCT
>CALFWJ010000178.1 GCA_937928525.1 uncultured Alphaproteobacteria bacterium
GATTTAGCTTTTTGGGCAGCTTTAGCTGCACAGCGTTTTGCAAACCCACTTGCTGGCGGCGTTTTACCTGCTTTTAATGCAGCCTCCACATCAGCAGGTAAGCCATGGCCACCCATTTTTTTATAGCCAGCAATATCTGCGTTACCTGGGTGTGCTCTTCCACCTTGATACATTTTAATACTCCTATGAAATGAAAATGTGTTTCTAACTATTATTTAAATTATGGAACAAAAATCTCTTCATTTCAACCCTGCTTAAATTTTAGGCTTATCCACAGCTTTTAAGCTTTGTCAGTATGTCAGGCGCCCTAATTGCTTAAAAGTTAGACAAAATCATTAAGTTATTGATTTTATTGATAAAATTTGAATGTTGAAATTTTAGGCGTTCGCGCAAGATTGGCAGTTTTTATAGGGTTAGAGCCTATTTCTTTGAGGTTATCCCCCAAGTTATCCACAGCTTAAATATGCGGTTAACGCACGCCGTGAATGAATAAGCCTTGAGCGTTAGCGATATCAATCATATCGTCTTGCTCTAACATTAAGGCTTGGTCTGCCTGAAGCGCTAAGCCTGTATAACCATTTTCAGCTAGTAGCTTGACAGTGTCTACACCAACAGTGGGTATATCGGCTTTATCGGTTTGTTGCTGCTTCGCTGCTTTAACCAAAATACCGCCACCATCTTCACCGCGTAGATTTGCGCAGCGCTGAATAAGGCTTTGCGTGCCTTCAATGGCTTCAATACCCAGTACAACACCATGTTTAATAATGAGCGCTTGCCCAACATCTAGATGGCTCATATCTTTCAGTATTTGCATGCCCATTTCAATATCAGAGGCATCCTTCTTATTCGGTTTTACTGTCGTTAAAGAGCCTACCGGCGCCAAAAGCTTAGGAAGAATATCTTTAACTGATAGTACCGAAAAACCCTCGCTCTCCAGTAGTTCTGTTAAACTTGTCAGTAAAGCATCATCGTGCCAAAGCGCATGTTTGGCTAAAAATTTAAGGCCACGTAAATCTGGCTTAAGGTTAAATAAGCTCGTTTTTTCTAGGTTTCCCACCATAAGCACGTGACTGACTTTAGCTTTTTTAAGCACTGTCAGTGTTTGGCCGATAGCACCTAATGGTAGTTTTTGGGCTGGGATGCCCGCCGGAAAATCTTTTGGTTGCGGTTGGCCTGTAAATGTAATAGCCATCAAGTCGTGCGATGTTCCTTCAGCACAAAGCTTTGGCAACAGCCCACCCCCAGCAAGCAGTGCAATTTTAGTGATGGGCTGAGATGCCATAATTATGCCCCTACCCGCTTACGGCTACCTTCAACCACAAAGTTAAGGACTTGTTGTTGATAGCTGGTGAGGTTTTTTTCTTGCAACAATTCAGCAGCTAGTTCACGTAAAGGTTTGTTGCGGCTATCATCGAAGAGTTGTGCGAATGTGCCCGATAAACTTCTGATATCATCATTGCTTAAGCCGCTGCGACGTAAGCCAACCACGTTGGCGCCACCGAGAGAATCTATCTGACTTGTCACTTTACCATAAGGTGGAATATCACGGTCGACGCCGCAATGCCCGCCCACAAAAGCGCCGTGGCCTAGTCGCACAAATTGTGCAATAGCTGTTAAGCCACCAATACGGACTTTATCTGCCAAGCTTACGTGCCCAGCAAGGGTTGCGCCATTGGCTAAAATACAGTCGTCCCCCACTATACAATCGTGGGCGATGTGGGCCATGGTCATAATTAAATTGCGGCTTCCGATGCGGGTTTCGGCAAGGTCATCAGCTGTGCCGGGGTGCATAGTGACATACTCCCGAATTTCGTTATTGTCGCCAATGGTTAGGCGTGTAATTTCACCATCGTGTTTTAAATCTTGCGGTGGTTGACCAAGACTAGCGAAGGGAAACACCACGTTACTGTCGCCAAGAGTTGTGTAACCGTCTATCACCACATGGCTTTTAAGAATTGTGTTTTCGCCTATAGTTGCATTGGCGCCTATAACGCAAAACGGGCCAATATGTGCGCTAGGTGCAATGGCAGCGCCGCGCATAATAATTGCGGTTGGGTGGATGTTATCGGCTGCATGAGGGATTTGTCCTTCTGGCCGAATAGGGTTTTGTGTATTCATTTGTTAATCAGCTTAGCGGTAAACGTAGCCGTTGTACAGGTTATTTCACTGCCGTTCTCTTCTTTGCTGAGGATGCCGTTGAAGCGATAAATATCGCGTAGGCGGCGCTCTTGCATTACAGTCATTTTAATTGTATCACCTGCATTTACGGGGTTTTTAAATTTTACTTTTTCAATACCCATATAATAAAATAACGTTTCAGCTGCCGTTTTATTAAGGGTGAGGTTGACGAGTAGCCCTGAAGTTTGTGCCAAAGCCTCTAGCCCTAAAACACCCGGAAAAATAGGGTGACCTGGGAAATGGCCTGCAAACACAGGGTCGTTGGCAGACAAATGACGCGTCGCAATAATTGTTGTTTCTGGGGTGAAGCTTTCTACAGTGTCTACCAACAAAATAGGTTCACGGTGAGGTAGGGTATGTTTAACACCTTCAAGATCAAGAACAGGCATTTTTATTTCTTATTTCTCATTTTTCTTTATTTTTGAGGTTATGCCACGGGTGGCCATAACAGTCTGACGCCGCCATTGACCAATAGGTACTGCGGGCATGCCAGCCAAAGTTTGGTGCGCTTTCGTCACATCTTTTGTAATGGCACTTTTAGCAGCTAAAGTTGTGTGTGGTGCCACCATAAGGTGTCCGACCACGCCACTTTGGGCACCAACTAAACAGTTATGGCCAAGCGTTGCACTGCCAGCAACACCACTTTGGCCGCATACACGTACATTTTCGCCAAGAGTCACATTATGGGCAATTTGAACTTGGTTATCTAGCTTAGTACCACTACCAAC
>CALFWJ010000179.1 GCA_937928525.1 uncultured Alphaproteobacteria bacterium
GTGCTCATCGATGCCTTTAATAAGCTCAGACCCACCCGTACTCTGTACGATGCTGTGGTCGATACCGCCATTAGCCGCCTACGCCCCGTCATGCTCACAGCAGTCACAACCATGATTGGTCTTTTACCTATGGCGCTTAAAATCAATGTCGATATGATCGGCCGCGACGTCAGCTACAACGCGCCCTCTATGCAGTGGTGGGATCAACTTTCATCCGCCATCGTCTTTGGGCTTGGTTTCTCCACCATTCTCACCCTCATCGTTACGCCGTGCTTATTGCTTCTGCTGAGTCCAAAAAATTCTTAAAACAAGCTCCACCTTAAAATTGGCGCTAATCTCATGCATACTTCATTAAGTTTGTACCTCGACTTTGTTAACCTCTTTCTTCATATCCTACATTTTGTTGGTATGGGAAGTAGCGACTAGCCCTACACACAAAGAACGCCCTGACTTAGTCAGGGCGTTCTTTAATGCGCATCATTTTTACCTGATTTACCATTATTTCTTTATCTATAATTACCGCTACTTTATTAAGTGTTGCTGTAATCCTTTGCGTTAAATCTTTTAACTCGCGCACGGGCGGCATGGTATTTATAGCCTCCTCTATTTTTGCTGTAAACGCAGTTACATTTACATTACTTTTTGCGCTGTTATACAACGGCCCTTTACGCACCACTATTTTTTTAATCAATGCTGCATGAGGATGAGATGTATGACGGATCTGATGCGCCTGTAAAACAGCTTTTGTTAAATCACCTATTGCCGTTTGGGGTGTAAGCCAAACCAGTTTATCTCTGGCTTTCCATCTAAATCCTGCTCGGACAACCAAGCCGTTATCAAAATGAACGCGCACGCACACTTCGTAACTGAATTTACTGTATGTTTCAGCCATAACGGCCTCCTTAAAAAAAAGATGTGTTTCTGAGGCAAAGCCTCGTCTTACTCTCTATATAAGGCTTATTTTTCTGCTTTCAAGGCCTTTAGCGCCTGCATAACTGCACTGACCTGAATTTTATCGATGCTCTCTTCATCGTGCAAAATTTTAATTCTTTCAGCCTTTGGGGCATGCAGCTTATAATTACTGGCAGGGCCAAACAATACAGCCCCACTCACGCCACACGCTGCCGCCATATGCATAGGGCCAGTGTCGTTTCCTACCACATATGCTGCTTTAGCGAATACATCCATAAACTCTGGCAAGCTAAATCCTTGCAGGTTAATGGCACCACTCTGTGCTGCAATCGTGTTTAATAATTCTCCTTCATCAGGGCCGCCACATAAGGCCACTTGCCAATCATCTTGCTGCAATAGTTTCGCTAAACTGGCATAATAAGACCACCGCTTATCTGGCCACGCGGCGCTACTGCCAGGAATAAGCACCATAAATTTGTTGGGTTTTAATCCAGCATCTTTTAGCTTAGCGCTCGCATCCACCGCGGCGTAACTGACATCAGGTTTACTCACCGCAGGCACGCCTGTCAGGCGTAATTGCTCTGGCAAAAAGACACTACTATGCTGCCCCTTACGCGTGCGACGGCCTTGATAAAAAGCACAGCCCCATCCCGTTCCACACCAATTTTTTGGCCTCGAGATTTGATAATATAACTGCGTGCGGTCATTACACTGCAAGTCATACGTGCGGTCAAAGCCGCGCAAAAAGCTGCGTAATTGCCACCATGTTTTAACATCCCACCACTTAGGTCGCGTATGATACACCACATCATCAACATATGGGTTTGGCTCAACCAGCGCTTTAAGTAACTTGGTCGTAAGCAAGGTAATTCGCGCATCAGGGTAGGCCGCCCGAATATCTTTTATGGTGCCCGTGGCCTGAATAAAATCACCAATGGCGCTAAACTTAATAACCAGAATATTTTGCATATTTTAAGACTTTCCTTACTTCTCTAAAATTATTTTGTAGGCCAAAAATTCTTGCGCGCACATGTTTTCTAGGCTGAAATTCTGTCGCACATGCACAGCCCCTGTTGCTCCAAATTTAGCGCGCATATCAGGGCTCTTTGCTAGTTTTTCCAGCGCGACCGATAATTCTAGCGCGTTATTAGGCGCCACCAGCAACCCTGTTTCATTATCAAGCACTGTTTCTAAACTTCCGCCATGCGCAGTGGCTATAATAGGCGTACCGCAAGACATCGCCTCCACCGCAACCCGGCCAAAAGCCTCAGGCCGCGTGCTCGCACTCACCGCAATATCTGCGGCACAATACAAGGCTGCCACATCATCGCGCGGGCCCAAAAAAGCCACTCTCTCACCTAGGCCTAACTCTTGGGCGAGGGCTTTAAGTTCATTCAAATAAGTTTGCGTGCGATCAACCCCTCCTGCCAGAGCCACAATCATGTTGTTGCGCACCTCTTCAGGCAGTTCAGCCACCGCTCGTAATAATACATCTTGCCCTTTCCAGCGGCTTAAGCGCCCAACTAAAACCACCAAAACACCCTGCGGCGCCACACCCAAAGCCTTGCGCAATTTAACCCGCCCCTGCTGAGATAAACTCCCCGGCTGAAACACCGTCACATCCGCCCCACGTGGCGCCACCAATAACGAGCGCTGCCCTAAATATTGACCATAATACGTTTTAATATGCTCAGCCACAAAACCAGAGTTCGCCACCACCACCTTACCGCACACCATAATACTGTTATAAAACTGCTTTAAAAATCCTTTCCGGCCATGAATGCCATGAAACGTCGTCATAAATTGCGCATTTGTAAATTTACACGCCAACCAGCCGCTCCATGCTGGCCCCCGCGAGCGCGCATGCACCACCTTAACGCGACGACGCTTAATAATGCCCCGTAAGCGCCAAGCATTGGCTAACATTACAAACGGGTTCTTACGGTTAAGTGGCAATTTAATGTGGCTAATGCCCGACTGCTCTAATTCCTTCACCCGCTTGCCGCCAGCACTGGCCACCAAAGGTGTGTAACCTTTGGTGGTTAAATAGCGCGCCATTTCCACGGTGCCACGCTCAACGCCACCATCATGCAGTTCTGGCAACAGTTGTAGTACGGTTAAAACCTTCGAGTAACTCATGCCCGCACTCTAGCACACCCACCCTTTTTCCAGATAACATTTTTTAACCCATATTTTTCATTGACGCCGCCCCCCATAACCCCTCAAACTAAAAGCAAGAACATAAAGTTGCTACATCACCCCTTGGCGTTTTCCCACCATGGCCCTGTTAAGCCGATTAACACACCAGACGCACCCAAAATATATTGATATTAAATAACAAAAAGAAGAAGCAATATCAATATATTAAGCCCATTTAACCCGCACAATCGTGCCGATAATCTTGTGATTTAAAAGCAAAAATAATAACCTGAAAATCACACCTAACACGCGCCAAAAAGAAGAAGAAAAACACGAATAATAATAAAAAGTGTGCGCGCATAACGGCTCTTTTCGCGTGCGAAATAGGTTCTCTATTTTGCCCGCAACACCCAACTTTATATTTTTTTAACTCTGTGGTCGGCCACAGCCCATTATTATTTTTGCAGCACGTAGCCAAGGCCTACGGTGACATCTTATCCGCCGAACCAGAGCGTATTTTTGCACCCTAAAATCACATATTCGCATAATGTTTGTTATTTGTGGGTGTTGCCCTTATTACAGCAGAAATCCGCCATGAGAGAGGTCTCTCATGGCGGATTTTGGTTAAAGTTGGCGAATTAATTCGCGGTTTAAATCTGGAAATCCGTTTGAGAACTTTTCTAGATTAATATTATTAAAAAGCCATCTGCCAGCTTTAGGTGAAGGCATTTCTCGATTAAATTCATCTACAAAATTTTCCGTTGGCTTATCGCATGTCTTCCAGTCAAGTTCGTCAATTAATTTCCAGAGCAATAACGTATCGCCAACATGATTAATTCCATTCCAAAACGGGAACATTCCGTGAAATCCAAGAGGTCCGTTACTACTCATTCCTGCATGCGCGTACAGTTTATTTGCATCTTTAGTTTCATCTGAATTTAATGGTGCCCACAAAGTATCTTCTTTTTTGTAGCCTTCTGTTTCTTTTATTAAACGATAAATCCGCATAACAATCTCCGCGGTTGGTGTTTCTATTTATACATGCGTGTATACTCAACCAAAGATCTCTCGTCAAGCTACAAATATCACACCCCATAGCCTACCAATCGTAAGGGTGTTGCATTCGCTGCATTTCTTTGTTAAAAGTAATCCACATTATTCAACAAGAAAGCACCCGCCATGACCACCCAACACCACAAACTTGTTATTATTGGCAGCGGCGCTGCTGGCTGCTCAGCTGCTATTTACGCGGCACGCGCTGGCCTTGCCCCCGCCATGATTCGGGGCATGCAACCGGGCGGACAGCTCACCATCACCACCGAAGTAGAAAACTACCCAGGCTTCGCCGACGCTATTGAAGGCCCATGGCTGATGCAACAAATGGAAAAACAAGCCGAGAACTGCGGCACACAACTGGTCAACGACTTCATTAAAGAAATCGACGTCCACGCCAACCCCAAAACTATGCTGGGCGAGAGCGGCACCACTTACACCGCCGACGCCGTTATTATCGCCACGGGCGCCTCAGCTAAATGGCTGGGAATGGAGAGCGAGGCCAAGTTCAACGGCCGCGGCGTTTCAGCCTGCGCCACCTGCGACGGCGCCTTCTACCGCAACCAAAAAGTGGCGGTTATCGGCGGCGGGAACAGCGCAAAAGAAGAAGCCTTGTACCTCGCTAACATCTGCGACCACGTCACCCTCGTGCACCGTCGCGACAGCTTCCGCGGCGAGCAAATCCTCACCGACCGCGTTTTAGCGCACGACAAAATTACAGTAAAATGGGATAGTGCCCCCGACGAAATTTTAGGCGACGAAGGCCCCACAGGCGGCGTCACCGGCATGCGTCTTAAAAGCACAAAAACAGGCGCCACTGAAGAAATTGACGTCCACGGCGTGTTCGTTGCCATTGGCCACAAACCCAACACCGACATCTTCAAAAACCAGCTAGACATGGACGAAACCGGCTACCTAGACGTCACCGCCGGCACCGTAGACGCCCTGCATAACGGCCAAAAAGTCGCGGGAGTGTTTGCCGCTGGCGATGTGGCCGACAACGTCTATCGCCAAGCCGTAACAGCAGCGGGCATGGGCTGCATGGCCGCGCTGGATGTTAACCGCTACCTCGATAATCTAGAAGCTGCCGCAGCAGCTTAATACGCAATATAACGCTGTGACCTCCACCATGCTCCTTGCGATGTTCGCGCTGTTTGCGTGTATGGTGGTGCGGCCTATTGTCTTCCGTCCGTTGGCCATTGGTCGCCGCGCGGGGGATTCCAGCACGATTGTTGCCTGCTGGATGTTGGTTGGCAGCATCGCGCTTATTCCACTGCAAATGCCCCTCATCGAGGCCGCCATGCCTATTCTAGAAGAAAAGCCGTGGCTTATTCTGGTTGGAATGAGTAAAGGCTTTATCATCTGGCTGGTCATTCTCCTCGACCAATATATGCGCAAACAATCTTCCTCTACAGCTGTATTTAAAGGCTTTCCAGCCCTAGCCCTGCTCGCCATGATTAACGTTGGTTTCCTGGGTGAAATTCTCAATTTCTGGCAATGGTTCTCAGTGCTTACACTTGCAGCACTCGGCCTTGCCTTTGCCCTGCGTGGTCACCTCAGCAGCCTCCCTAAACACTACAAAATACTATTTGTCCTTCTTATTTGCCTGTCAGTGCTGCCGGGCATCGCAGACGTATTGGTTATCGGCCAAACCAACTGGTACATCCAGTTTATTACCTCATCTTTTGGTCTTATTCTGCCCGTTCTACTCAATAAACGCAGCCGCAACTTCATTAAAATTGCCTTCTCTAAGCGTGACTGCGTCATCATGGGCAGTACCTTCCTCATCACCGAAGTTGTTATCCTCTTCCTCCTCGTTACGCACATTTCTGTGACTATGGGCGTGCTGGCCATGCGCCTCGCCATCCCCTCCACCATGCTCCTCTCTAGCCTTCTCTGGCAAGAGGGTCGCTGGCAATCGCAACTTTTGTTCGGCCTCTTGGCTTATTTGTGCACCCTACCTATTATTCTGTTTTAATAAAAAAATACCACTCTTGTTCAAGAGTGGTATTTTTCACTGTCAGCTTTTTCCAGTATTTTTTCTAAACCTTGAGAGGCAATATTTAATTTAGATATAATCGTTTCAAGTTTTCTTGGGGTATCTGCCATTTCAATTTCTTGGTAAAGATATTTAATTTGAGAAACATAATCAAAATAATCTTTGTAGTAACAAACCATTATATTTCTATCTGCTTGTTTAAAAACTTTTTCTGCCATCCTTAATGAACACTGATAAGCCTCATGCGCCTCATTAAATTTTTGCATCATTATGTTTCCACGATCAAGCTCAAAAAGAGCGTTCACATTCTTAAACACCGTATTGTTTCCTTTCAAAAAATCAAAGATAAATCATTTGTACTTTTTCGTACTACAAAAATCGTATTCACGTCAAGAAGTAATAGCCTTTTACCCGCAACCCCGCTAAACTCCCTCCACTAGAATTAAAAGAAACCAAAAACCAGAAAGCCATACCATGACCTTGACCCTCCCCGCACTCCCCTACAGTTACGACGCCCTCGGCGCCCATATGTCGGCCGAAACGTTTGAGTATCACCACGATAAACACCACCAAGCGTATGTTGATAACGGCAATAAACTACTCGCAGGCACTGAATTTGAAGGCCAAAGTCTTGAAGATATTGTGCGGGGGTCGCATGGTGTGAACGCAGGCCTGTTTAACAACGTTGCGCAGCACTATAACCACCTTCACTTCTGGAACTGGATGTCTCCTAATGGCGGTGGCAACAAACTGCCTGAGGCGGTGCAAACCCTTGTTGACCGTGACCTTGGCGGCTTCGATAAAATGCGGCAAGACTTCATCGCTGCCGGCACGACACAGTTTGGCAGCGGCTGGGCATGGCTTGCACTCAAAAACAACAAACTAGAAGTCATGAAAACCCCCAACGGCGAAAATCCGCTTATCCACGGCGCGACGCCGATTTTGGGTTGCGACGTGTGGGAGCACAGTTATTACATCGATTATCGTAACGCGCGGCCAAAATATCTAGAGAGCTGGTTTGATAACTTGGTGAACTGGAGCTATGTGGAAGAATGTTTGGTGAACGCCCAAAAATAGGACTTATTCACTATTCACTCAAACACAAAAAACGCCCTCACAGGAGGGCGCTTTTTATTAAATCACAGAAGCTTTTTCCGCGTCTATATCTTTAAGAATTTGTTCAGAACGCTTACTTTCACGTGCAAGCGTGGTCGAAATAAATAACAAATAAATCACTTTTAACCAGCGTGGTTTATTGCTCATAAAAAACTGACGGTTTTTAGCTGCCCATAAGTATTCTTTAAGAACTCTCACTTTTAGCTCATTCGATAGCTTGTGGGGAGACATAAGTTGCATTCTGTAAACATCTTCACAAATCCCCAAACCATCAATAAAGTTTTGCATAGCGCCTTCTGTTTTGTAAGTTTTAGACATTACTGTCCTCCATAAAAAGAAATATAAGTAGCTTTTATATAGTTTAATTTTGTATTCATGTCAAGTTTGACTCATGCCAAACCTTTAAAAAAGACCTCTACTTGCATTTCCTTGTTGACAGCACATCATTTTTTGCCTAATTTCCGGTTGTGTTGCTTTCCATGAGCAACGCATAAGGGCCTGTAGCTCAGTTGGTTAGAGCACTGTGTTGATAACGCAGGGGTCGAAAGTTCAAGTCTTTCCAGGCCCACCAGATTTCATAAAAAAGGAAGCCCAATGGCTTCCTTTTTTATGAATCTGTCCTCTTAATTGCGGCGGCGCGGGAAACCCGCACCTTGCAGCAAGGGTTACATCCTTCCAATCCCACGGCAACCAACCGCCTTGCGCTTGGGATGCCGCGCGCCCGTAGCCACGATTTTTTCGTAAACATAAATGGCTTGCTTTTCTGGCAAGAATATATTACATACAATTTATTCTTAATGGAGAAACATCATGAAAAACATTGAAACAGCGCAAAAGGCACTTGACCAAACGTCCTTTACGCTTGAACTTGAACAAATACCGCGCAAGCAAACCAGCAGTTTAGAATCCTTGCTTATCAAATACGGATTCAAGCCTGCCACATTAATTTATTATAATAAAAGTTGGTGTGTATTTGTATTTAAACTCAAAACTGACCCTAACCAAGCAGCCTATGTTGGCCTAAAATACGATGAACAGTTGGAAACTTATGTTGCAAACACCAAGTTTCCTATGCAGTTATGTCGAGAAATTCACGCCGCCAAACTTTTGGAAAAAAGCTTTGGCAGCCCTGAAGTGTTAACTCTTGCTAACTCTTTTGAAATGCATGGCGATGTTCTTAAAATGCCTACATTCACTACTTTCTAGATACTTAAAGGAACCCATCATGAAAAATATCGAAACCGCCATTTCGGCTACCAAAAATTCTGTATTTGTAGCGGCACTTGAAAAAATACCGCGTATAAAAAGACATGATTTGGCTAACCTGCTTATCGAACACGGGTTTAAACCTGCAACTCTTGTTTATCAAAATGAAGAATGGAACGTTTTTGCTTATTTGATCGGAGATTCGCCTGAAAAAATTGCTCATATTGGTACAAAATGGGATTGGGAAGCAAAAACCCAAGAAATTTATCTTGTGCTGCCTCTAGACTTACGGCGTGAACTTTACGCTGCTAAACTTCTCAAACGTACAATTCAAACAAATGAAGTGCTTACTCTTGCAAAATCTTTGGCTGAAAATGAAGATATTCTAAAACTGCCTGAGCCTGTTGTGGCTTAACTAAATTTAATCCGCTCCTATTTATTTAGGGGCGGTTTTTTCGCGCCTGAACCATATAATCTCATCTATACAAACGCACCGCTATCCCTTAAACTGCCTCTATGAAAAATACACAAAATTAGGCCTTCATCATCCTTGCCGCAGGTAAAGGCACCCGCATGAAAAGCACGTTCCCTAAAGTGCTGCACCCCATTGGCAACCAAAGCATGCTCAGCCACGTCCTGGCCACCGCCAACTGCTTTGACCCACAAAACTTAGCACTGGTCACCGAGCACGGTGCCGAAGCGGTAGAAACCGAAGCCACCGCCCACGCCCCCAACGCAACATGCATCCGCCAAGGCCCGCCGCAGGGCACAGGCCACGCCGTTAAGCAGGCGCTGCCTGCGCTAGCTGATTTTAGCGGCACCGTGGTTATTCTCTACGGCGATGCCCCGCTCATCACCCCCACCGACATTTCCGCCCTCCTCGCCGCCCACGAAGAAGATGCAAACGCCGTCACCATCCTAAGTGCAGAAGCTGATAACCCCCAAGGCCTCGGCCGCATCACCCGCGATGATAACGGCACCCTAACAGGCATCGTAGAAGAAAAAGACTGCACCGAAGAGCAGCGTTATATTCAAGAAATTAACACGGGCATCTACGCCATCGCGGCCGAACATCTCGTACCGCTGGTCAACGCCATCAGCAACCAAAACGCCCAAAACGAATATTACCTCACCGATATTATCCAGCTCGCCCGCGCCCAAAATCTGCCCGTTAACGCTGTAGTGGCCGACGCCGCAGAAACCCTGATTGGCGCCAACGACCGCGTGCAACTGGCGGACATGGAATGGCACTTCCAGCAACAAAAACGTGAAAAATTCATGCTCAGCGGCGTCACCCTAACCGACCCCGCAACCACCTACTTCAGCGCCGATACAACCATAGAACCCGACGTCACAATCGAGCCAAATTGCTACTTCGGCCCCGGCGTCAATATCGCCATGGGCGCCCGTATCCGCGCCAACTCCTACCTAGAAGGCTGCACGGTCGGCGCCCACAGTACGGTTGGCCCCTTCGCACGCCTCCGCCCCGGCACCACACTCGCCGAAAACACCAAAATCGGTAACTTCGTGGAAGTTAAAAACAGCACCATTGGTGCAAACACCAGCGCCAGTCACCTCACTTACATTGGCGATGCCACCGTAGGCGATAACGTCAACATCGGCGGCGGTACCGTTTTTGCCAACTATCACAGCCACAAAAAAGTAAAAAATTCTACCACAGTCGGCAATAATGCCAGCATTGGTGCCAATAGTGTGCTGGTCGCCCCCACTCAAATTGGCGAAAATGCCTTCATTGGCGCCAGCACCACCGTGCGCAAACCAGCGCCCAAAAATGCCCTCGTAGCTGACAAACCCGAGCAAATCACCAAAGAAAATTATAATAAAGAAGGAAAATAAATGTGCGGCATCGTCGGCCTCATTGGCTCCCCCAACGCAACAAACATCGTTCTTAACGGCCTCAAACGCCTAGAATACCGCGGCTACGACAGCTCAGGCATCGCATCCATGGGCGCCGATAGCCTCATCAGCATCCAAAAAGCCGTCGGTAAAATTGCAGCGCTAGAAGAGCTCTTAGCCCGCACCCCACTGCCACCCGCCATCATGGCCATGGGCCACACCCGCTGGGCCACGCACGGCAAAGCTACCGCCCTTAATGCCCACCCGCACCGCATCGATAACGTGGCCGTGGTGCACAACGGCATCATCGAAAACTTCCAAGAACTCCGCGAAGAAATCGCCGCCGCCGACATCACCCTGCAAACCGAAACCGACACCGAAACCGTCCCCGCCCTCATTCAACTCGCCCTCAACCAAAGTAAATCCGCGCTTCAAGCCTTGCAAGCAGCTCTCCCGCGGCTAGAAGGTGCCTTTGCGCTCGGCATTATGCTGGAAGATGACCCCAAAACTCTCTACGCCACCCGCCGCGGCGCACCTCTGTGCGTTGGTATTGGCGATGGCGTGCACTACATCGCCTCCGACCCCCTAGCACTAGCCGAACACACCAACAAATTTATCTTCCTCGAAGAAGACGACATCGCCGTCCTCACAACCGACAAAATCACCCTCTATAACGGCAACGGCCAAGAAGTCACGCGCCCCACGCAACTTATTGATTTGTCAGGAATTCTTGCCACAAAAGGCGGCTACAAACACTTCATGCTGAAAGAAATGCACGAGCAACCCGCCGTGGTCAGCAACATCCTCGCAGCCTACCTAGAAGACGATGTCCTCACGCTCCCCGCCCTCAATTGGGCAGACATAACCAGCGTGAACATCATCGCCTGCGGCACGGCATACTACGCTGGCCTGGTTGGCAAAAATAACCTCGAGCAACTGGCGGGCATCCCCGTTAACGTCGATGTCGCGTCCGAATTCCGTTACCGCAACCCGCCCCTGCAAAAAGACGGCCTCTTCATTGCCATTAGCCAAAGCGGCGAAACCGCCGATACTTTAGCCGCACTCGAATACGCCAAAAGACACGGCCAGCATATCTTAGCTGTCACCAACACTCCCACCAGTTCCATTGCCCGCGCCGCCGATGTGGTCCTAAATATCTACGCCGGACAAGAAATTGCGGTCGCTTCCACCAAGGCCTTCATGGGCATGATTACTGTGTTTGCGCTTATGGGTTTACAAGCAGGTCAAATCCGCAAAAAAATAGACTCACAAACCTTTACAGCGCATCTTCAAGCCCTCAAAGAACTCCCCGCTAAACTCACCCAAACCCTCAGTAACGATGCGCAACACACCAAAACCGCCGATTTATTCCGAGATGCCAACAGTGCCCTCTTCCTTGGCCGTGGCACCCTGCACCCCCTCGCACTAGAAGGGGCTCTTAAACTGAAAGAAATCAGCTACATCCACGCAGAAGGCTATGCCAGTGGCGAAATGAAACATGGCCCCATTGCGCTAGTAGATGAACACCTCCCCGTGGTTAATCTTGCCAGCAGCAGCGATGGCCTCCTCGAAAAAACCATTTCAAACATGAAAGAAGTTGAAGCGCGCCACGGCAAGGTCATCCTCATCACCGACCAAACCGCAGCCCAAACCCTAGACGCAGATATCGCTAAAACAGCCACTCTCATCACAGTGCCAGAAGTCCCCGCCATCACGGCCCCCATGGTCTTCACCGTGCCGCTGCAAATGTTAGCCTATCATGTGGCCACCATGCGCGGCACCGACGTCGATCAACCCCGTAACCTCGCTAAATCAGTCACCGTAGAATAAAGAAAAAAATCATGAAAAACATCTCCCTACTCCTCCTCACTTTAAGCTTAACCGCCTGCCTACAAACACCCCCCAAAGTAACAAACATCAACACCAAAGACGGCAAGGCAGGTTACGCCATCCGCTGCGGTGGCTCAGCCCGCAGTTGGGCACAATGCTTCGAGCGCGCAAGTGAGCTATGTGGCGCCAACGGCTATAAACAATACGCCAAAAACACCGGCCGCGACTACGAACGCAGCCTTATTATTGCCTGCAAAGACGCTCAATAATGAGCACACTCAAACGCTGCCAATGGTGCGGCGATGACCCGCTCTATATTCAATACCACGATGAAGAGTGGGGCAAACCTCTTGGCACCGACAACCATAAATGGTTCGAGCGCATCACTCTAGAAGGTGCGCAAGCAGGATTAAGCTGGATAACTATTCTCCGTAAACGCGAAAATTACCGCACGGCATTCGACGGCTTCGATCCTCTAAAAATTGCACAATACGATGCGGCCAAAATTGAAGAACTCCTCCAAAATAGTGGCTTGATCAGAAACCGGTTAAAAATAACCAGCACGGTCAATAATGCGCGTGTTTTTAACCAAATTTGTGCCGAGTTTGAGCATTTTTATGCGTATATTGAGCAATTTTTACCAGCGGTGCCCAATTCTGAAAAACCTCCAAAAATCCATGCCGATATTCCCACCCAAACTGCGGTAAGTGTCAGCATCAGCGCCGATTTAAAGCAGCGCGGCATGAAGTTTGTAGGGCCAACAATTATTTATGCGCTCATGCAAGCAACAGGCATTGTTAACGACCACATAGAAGACTGTAATTTTAGATAAAATATTGATTTTATTAAAGAAATGGTGCCGGCTAAAGGATTCGAACCCTCGACCTACTGATTACAAATCAGCCGCTCTACCAACTGAGCTAAGCCGGCACTGGTGATGTTTTAACGGATTTTTCTAAGCCGCGCAAGGTCTTTTTATATGTTTTATTTCAATGTGTTAGCTGGGTTGCGTATAAGCAAGGGTAAGTGCATGAACACTTTTAGCACCTGCTTTTTTAAGCTGAGCGGCGGCGGCGTTTAAAGTGCTCCCCGTTGTGTAAATATCGTCAATAATGATCACATCGTGGTCAATAACGGCCAATTCGTGCGCAAAAAAGGTCAATTTTGGTAACTTCTGCCGTGCTTTTGCGCTTTTTTGACCCTGAGGTTTTGTATTAACCACTTTGATAAGTGCTGAGGTTAAATTATACGGTATTTTTTCTGTTTTTTGGGGCGCTGGCGCATTTTTAACCAAATGTTGCACCAACAGAGCTGCTTGATTATACAGCCGCTTGCGCAGGCGTGCTGGGTGCAGGGGTACAGGTATGAGCAATGGTTTTTCACATTTGATAAGCAGTGCATCGAGTTGCGGGCGCAGGAATGATGCCAGCGCGGGGGCAAACTCCGGCTTGTCGGCAAATTTAAATTGGAGGATAAGGTCGCGGGCGGTGCCTTCGTACAAAAAAGGCGCGTGGAAACTATCTAGGTGCTGGGGTAGGCGCGGGGTTGGCGTGGTTTCTAGGTTCCAGCGGGGGAGTGTTTGCCAGCAGGTGGGGCACAGGCCTAAGGGTTCTGTGGGTGCCAAAACATCTTGGCAGCTGATGCAGGTTGGCGGCAAAATAAGGCTAACCGCGCGCTGGTATAAATTGTTGAGGTTGCGGAGGGTTGGGATTTGCAGCATAGTGGCAGTATGACTGAAAAACACCCTGTTCTGCAAGAAATTGAAGCGCGTTTAATGGCGCGGCTAGATGACGTTAAACGTGATTTTAACGCGCCGTTGGTGGTGGGGCGCGAGGATGATTTGGGTATTTATTGCGCGGGGGAATATGATGCGGTGGTGTCGCATTTTGGTGCGGTAGGCGCGCCTAATCCACCAGAATATATGCTTACTTTAGGGCGTTTATTGCGGCCTGATGGTTTGTTTTTGGCCAGCATGCTGGGGGCGGAGAGTTTTATGGAATTACGCGATTTATCGGGTGCGCCTGACTTTGCGCTTCTACCCGATGTGCGGGATGTGGGTGCGGTTTTAACGCAATATAAATTTGCGCTGCCCGTGGTGGATAGAGATGTTTTAACTCTCACGTTTGATGACGGCGCAAAGGTGCGCGATACGTTGTCGGCCTGTGGTTTTGATGCTTTAGTGGGCGGTATTGAATGGTTAAAAACCGCTGATTTTGCGCGGCGGGAGGACGGTAAAATTGCGCTGACGCTGGAGGTAATTTATGCACATGGCTGGTTCCCCGCTGCCGGGCAGCCCGTGGCTTTGGCGCCCGGAAGCGGTGTGGTGCCGTTGGGAGATGTTTTGTAATTTTAAGCTTTGCCCCACGGCCCATGACGACAGTTGATAGAGCTTGGCCGCGGGCGGAGGCACTCTCTAGCATTGGGGGTACGGGGGCTGTGCGGTTTTTAGTGAGCGCAGTGTGCTTAGTAGCCCCCGGTATATACAATATGAGCAAGAAGGTGCGTGTACGCCACGCCACGCCTGCGCGGTGTGCGTGCCGAACGGTGCGAATTGTGGGTGGCACTTTATTGTATTCTGGTTTTGGGTATGTTAGATTTTGAGTTGAGTTATCTTTTCACTTTTATGGAGGGCGATATGGCCACGAAAATACGCCGTGCTTGGGCATGGTTAAAAACTGAGATTTAACTTTCTTTTTGGAGATTTAATATGACAAAGAAAACCTATTCTACTACCCCTACTCATGCGCCGGTTGCGCCGATTAATATGGAAGCTTTAAGTGAAGATTTTGCTGCGGGGCGTGTTTTGCGCTTGGCAAGTACGCCTGAGCTTGCTGCTGATTGGCATGGCTTTGAACTTGATGCGAGACAAACGAAGTATTTGTTAGATATGGCTGTTTCTGGCCTTATTGACAGTACAGAACAACTTGGTATTGCGGAGGGTGCTGAACGAGGTGACGCGATGGCGCAAAATGTGCCTGGCGCTGGCAATCCTCTATTTCTAGTTCCGCCGGAGCAAAACAGTATGCTAGCTGAAGGGTTTTTAGCTAAGGCTGCCGATAATCATACGGCTGCAACGATGTTGTTTAAAATCATCTCTTCTGCGGAGATTGTGATGCCTAGGCAACCACATTGAATAAAACCGCCCTCTGTTTAGAGGGCGCTTTTGCTTGTTTGGTTTTTTTATTTAAAACGGCCAAAAGAAGGGGATGAGATAGATAGAGAGCCCCATGAGCATGAGGTTAAGGGGGAGGCCAACTTTGATGAAGTCGAGGTATTTATAGCCGCCGGGAGCGTAGACCATCATGTTGGTTTGATAGCCCACGGGCGTGGTAAAGCACGTGCTGGCGGCGAAGGTGACCGCCACGAGAAACGGGATAGGGCTAACGCCAAGGGTGTGGGCAATTCCGAGCGAGAGGGGCGCTAAGAGCGCTGCGGTTGCGGTGTTGCTCATGATTGCGGTGAGTATCATGGTGAGGCCATAAATAACGCCCAGAGTGACTGTGGGGCCAAGATTGCCGATGAGGGCAATGGTGGCATGGGCCAACCAGTCGGCGGCGCCGGTGTGCTGCATGGCAAGGCCAAGCGGGATAAGGCCAGCGAGAAGGAGAATAACGGGGAGTGAGAGGCTTTCGTACGCTTCTTCTAGCGTGAGGCATTTGGTGAGGAGCATAAGGGCCGCGCAGCTAAGGGCAGCGGCAAGTACCGAGAGGATACCGCTGGCGGCGAGAAAGAGGAATGCGCCCATAATGATGAGACTGGTGAGGGCTTTTTGTTTTTTGAGGCGGAGCGAGGAGAGGTCGTTGAGGACGATGAAGTCTCGGTCTTTGCTGATGGCAGTGAGGTCATCGCTGTGGCCTTGCAGGAGGAGCATGTCGCCCTCTTGGAATTGAATTTGGCTGATGCGCGATTGCAGCGTGGCGTTTTGGCGGCGCACGCCAAGTACGGCCGCGTGGTAGCGCCAGTAAAAATCGAGTTGAGACAGGTTTTTGCCGATGAGCTTGGCGCCTTTGGGGATGAGAACTTCGAGGAGGCCGACGTCGTCTGATTTTAAATGTGCGTCGGTGAGTTTGCCTTCGGCCCAATCTTGCAGGCCAAGGCGGTGGGCGGCATCAAGCACGCGGTCAGCGCTGCCGCGGATAACGAGGATGTCGTCAGCTTTTATGGCGGTGTTTTTGGGCGCCCAAATAGGTTGGCCATCACGAATGATCTCGAGGATGCGGATGTCGTCGGCGATTTCGGTGAGAGCGTTCTCGCCGCCCATTTGGCCGATGAGGAGACTGCCTTCTAGCACGCGCATTTCGGTGAGATAATCTTTTAAGCTGAAGGTTGTTGTGACGTCTTCTGCATTGATGCGCTCGGGGAGGAGCCATTGGCCAATGGTGAGCATGTAGGCCATGCCTGCCACAAAGAGAATACTGCCCAGCGTTGCGAACTCGAACATAGAAAAGCCCTCTAGCCCTGCGCCGATAGCAAAAGCGTTAACAAGCAGGTTGGTGGTGGTGCCAATAAGGGTACAGACACCGCCGAATTGAGCGGCGAAGGAGAGTGTCATAAGGACTTTGGTGGGACTGATGTTTTGCTCGCGGCAGAGGCGCAGTGTGACAGGCAGAAGTACGCTCACAGTGGCGGTATTGTTGATGAAGGCAGAGAGTATTCCCGTTGCGATGCCCGTAACGCCCGCAAGGCGGTGAGTTGCTGTTTTGGGGTTGGGGTTACGACCTACCAGCGAACCAATACGGTACGCGAGCCAACGCACCACGCCCGTTCTGGCGAGGCCTGCGGAGAGGATAAACATGGCGGCGACGGTGATGGTGGCAGGGTTGGCAAAGCCGCTTAAAATTTCGGATTCTGGGACCAGGCCCGTAATAAGGAGGGCAATGAGAACCAACATAGCCACGCCTTCGATGGGGAGTTTTTCGCTGACAAACAGGATGAGCGCAACGGTGATGATGAGGATGAGGTTCACGGCATCGGACATGCTCACGGCGGGGAGCGTAGCAAGGAGGGTTTCTTGAATCATGTTTTGGTTTTTTAGGTCGTTTTTTATTCTGGTTTTTTAACAGCTTTAGCCTGTATGATAGGTGAAATTGATGAAAAAGGAAATTCTGCGTGGGCTTACCGCCACATCTTGACCAAAATGATGACAATAAGGCCACAGTTTTGCCTACTGTGGGCGCGCGCCGTGGCCGTGAGGCCGCAATGAAGCCGCTGCCGCCGGTTGATCATACCATTCGGATTCCACCGCGGTTGATTATTAAATGCTGGCGGGCGATTTTTATGTGCAGCTTAGTGGCTGGCGTGGCGTTTATGGATGCGCGCGACCCTGACTTTAGGGCGCAATTGGGGCGCGGTGTAGATGCGGTGCTATATCGGTTAAGTTTGGATAATGTGCAGCGGCATGTGGCTGATTTTTATAGTGTGTTGGTAAATTGGGGGGTGAATGTAATTTTGCCTGCGGAAGACGGTACCACAGAGTAACCAACCATTGACTTGGATACACTATTGCGGTAAAGATGGGCTATTCATACCTATCTTTTATCTTTTTTAGGAGGCTTTTATGTCTATTCTACTTATTTCTACTTCGCTTAACCGCAAGGGTACATTTATTA
>CALFWJ010000180.1 GCA_937928525.1 uncultured Alphaproteobacteria bacterium
TATTCTCTTCAGCTGTATCTGCTAACACTTTACAAGCGTCATCACTGTTAAGTAGACGCTCAACCAAAGTAGGGCCAGCAGCAGGTTCAATATCAAGCACATCAATGTTAAAGGCAGTTGCGTAACCTTCAGGTAGCGCAGCAGTCATCATACGCTCAGCGTGGTTACCAAAGCTTTCTTCCACAGTTGTACCTGTCACCGTTAAGCCTTTTTCGCTCAACATCGCTTTAGCTGTTTCAAATTGACCAATATTAAAAATAACACTACCAGCGGCACTGCGCCAGCCAGCAGGGGCATTAGGCACAACATTAACGTCTGCCATTACATTTTCTTTACCGTAGTTGCTATGAGCAATGCGCAAAAGGCGCTCTTTAGCATCTTCGCTCGGTACAGACCCTTCAATTTTAACCTGTTCAGGTGTTTTAGTAACAGTTAAGCCATAAGGTTTAGCGTTACTAGAAAGAACTTTAACCATTTCTTCAATTTTAATATTGCTACTTACATCACCAACACCCCACAGGCTATCAGCGGTAGAAATAGCATTTTCAGCAGCTTCAACACTTGTTGCGGCGCCAGTAATGGTAATGTCGCGACCTGTAGCGTCAATATTAGCCCAAGCGTGACCTTCCTCAGCGAGGTTCAAAACAACTTTATCTTCTAGACGAGATTCAATTTCAGGCGCAGCTTTATCCAAGCCTTTAACGGCAAGAACCCCTAAACCAAGTAGGGCGGCACAAAAAATAATTAAACGCATAACACAATTCCTTTAGTTTGTTGGGCCATGCGGAATTGTTATTTTTATTGGAGTATGGCACCAAATTAAGCTTTATATAGTGTTAGAATATATACATATCAAGGGGCTGCAACAAGTTTTTTTCACGTATTTTAAAACAGAATTGCCCTAAATTTTAGCAACTTACCATTTCCTTGCTGCTAAATTGCCTTAATTAGCTTAAAAATAACCTATGTATTTAACCGACGATCATATTATGCACTGGGTTAACCACCTTAAAGCCGGAGGCGTTGCTATTGCACCCGCTGAAGGTCAATACGGCTACGTTTGTGATCCCTTTAACGAAGATGCGCTTAAAAAAGTAATGAAACTTAAACAGCGTGATGCCAGTAAAGGCCTTATTGTACTCGCCGCCGATATTAGCGACCTTAAATATATCTGCCCATTGCTTACAGGCAGTATTAAACAAGCCACCAAGCAACATTGGTGGGGCGCTTGCGCACCAACAACTATTATTTTACCCGCAAAAGAGAATTTATCGCCACTACTTACAGGAGGAGGGGATAGCATCGCTGTTCGCCGCGCCTTCATACCGTACATGCAAGGCTATCTTAACGCGTGGAAAACAATTTCAGGCCACGGACTATTGGTATCAACCAGCTGTAACATCAGTGGCCAGCCCCCCGTGATTCAAGCAGAAAAATTACCAGAGCACGAAGACGTCCCCGCATTAACAGTAGAAAACGCCCTCAGCGGCAAACCTTCACGCATCTATGATCCCACTCAAGATCGTTTTTTACGTTAAACACATTTGTCATCAAAGAGCTTGATCTCGGTGAAATTCAGGAAATTTCCTGTGCATCAGCCGAAGAAAGCATTTTGGCTTAACTCTTTTAACATTGCCGCCCCTATTTGGGGCGGTTTTGTTATTTTGCTTTGCAAAAGCAGGCTTTTCTGTAAATCTATGGCCATGACCAACACAGACACTTCTAAATCCACACCAAAAATCATGATAATCGCAGGCGAGGCCTCGGGCGATATCCTTGCCGCTGATGTTATGCGTGAACTAAAGCTTAGTCACCCAAATGCCGAATTTATGGGGGTAGGGGGCGCAAAAATGAGTGAGGAGGGTCTTAATAGCATCTTCCCAATCTCAGAACTTACCCTCATGGGCCTCACTGAAGTTTTACCGCATATCCCCAAACTTATGCGTCGTGGCCGCGAACTCACAAAAATAGCCAAGCAAGAACAGCCAGATATTCTATTAACCGTCGACTCCCCTGACTTTACCCTCCGTGTAGCAAAAAAAATAAAGCGCGCTTGCCCAAACATCAAAGCTATCCATTACGTATCGCCTTCAGTGTGGGCGTGGCGCCGCGGCCGAGTGAACAAAATGGCAAAATTTCTTGACCATGTCCTCACGCTCTTTCCCTTCGAGTGCGATTTTTATAAGCACACAACGCTTGCCTGCACACACGTAGGTCACCCCGTTGTACGCCGTTTACTCCCGTACCGATCAAAAACACCCACCGAAACCAGAAAATTGGCCATTCTGCCAGGCTCACGTCCTCAAGAATGTATCCGCCATTGGCCAACGCTGCTCACAATTATGCAAGATTTAGCCATCCAAGATCAAAACCTTAGCTTTGTCATCCCTATCCCAAATCTAGAATTGCTCGACCATCTCCCAATAACAGATGATATAAAGCAGCAAATTCAATTTGTAACCCACGATAATCGCTACGAAGCACTTGCAACCTGCACAGCCGCCTTAACCAAAAGTGGCACCTCAAACCTAGAGCTAGCTGTGCTTGGTATCCCTATGGTTGTGTTTTATGCAACCAGTACCACAACAGCTTTCATTGCTCAAAAACTATTGAACGTACCCTATGTAAGTCCGGTTAACTGGGTATTGGGTAAAAAGACAATTCCAGAACTGTTACAAAATGAATTTACACCAGAAAATACACTCAAAGAATTGCGCCCACTCCTCATGCAAGCTACCACTCGCGCCAAACAACAAGAAGAATTACAACGTACAAGCCGACGTTTACAAAAAGAC
>CALFWJ010000181.1 GCA_937928525.1 uncultured Alphaproteobacteria bacterium
ACTTCCGGGCCCCAGTACCCAAACAACGCACCTAGAAGCCTTTGTTCCTGGCACCGAACCGCAAGATGTTACAGCAGCGCCAACCGGCGGCCTCACACCAAGCGGGCAGGGCGACGTACCCACATTTGGTATTTATTAAAGTCATTTAAAATCTTTATTCAGGTTAAAACCACATTCAAACTAAAAACCTGCGGCTAAAATGAGCAAAAATGATATTTTTTTAATCACCTATCTTGAAAAGATTAAAATAACGGCCCATATATAAAGCATTAAGGCAGCTAATTGCCTGAAATATCAAACTTTTCTTTTAACAGGCGGATTGGGTATTATGTACCGCCAAAACTTTAGGGATAAAAATATGTCAATTGAACATATTCAAAATGCGGAAAACTTCTTGAAAAAAGCACGTAGCGAATTTGCTGCAAAAAACTTTTCAAAAGCCAAACAACTTGCAACACATGCTTTTGCAGCCGCCGATGCAGTTTGCATGGCACGCTGTAAAGAGTTTGGCAAACAAGCAAAACAAATACGCAGCGATGCGTGCGATGTTCAAGATATTTCTGCAAAAAAGATGTATTTATCTGG
The DNA here is from genome assembly GCA_937928525.1 of uncultured Alphaproteobacteria bacterium. Lineage (GTDB taxonomy): Bacteria > Pseudomonadota > Alphaproteobacteria > UBA2136 > UBA6156 > CALFWJ01. The sequence goes on from CALFWJ010000181.1 coordinate 586, forward strand.
CCGCGGGCAAAGAAAAAATGCTGGTATTGTGCGTCTGCAAGATGTCATGGCCATCGCGCCAAGCAGTATCAGTGAAAGCGGAAATGGCATCTATGCTGGTAACGGCCGCCAAAGTATTAGAGCCTAACCCACGCCAACGAAAAGCATCCTTCATTGAAGGGTGCTTTTTGCATGAAAACAGAAAATTACTTCTCCCGCACCCGCACAAATTCAGCCAATGTTCTCAAAGTATCTGCATTCGCTAAATTCTCAATCGCCACCAAACAGTCAGCCAAAGCTTTATCTGCCGCTGCTTCAGCGCCAGTTTGCCCTAATAAGCGCACAAATGTACTTTTGCCAACTGCGGCATCTTTACCAGCACTTTTACCTAAATCCACATCTAAGCGACCGTCTAACAAATCATCCGTAATCTGGAACAAGGCCCCCAACGCTCTTCCATAAGCCAAAGCAATATTTCGCTCAGCGCCAGCCAATACTGCCCCCGCCACACAAGCAGCTTCAATTAACGCGCCCGTTTTCATGGCCTGCAAACATATTAATTCTGTCAAAGTTAACGCAGGGGCAGCGTCACCCTCGGCGCGCATATCCCACATCTGGCCACCCACCATACCTTGCATGCCAGCAGCAGTACTTAATAAAGCAATTAATTCCACCCGAACCTCTGCCGTAACATCAAGCCCAGCTAAAATATTAAACGCCAGCGCCTGCAAACCATCGCCCGCCAAAACAGCCGTACATTCATCAAATTTGACATGACACGTGGGTTGGCCACGCCGTAAAATATCATCATCCATGCACGGTAAATCATCATGAATAAGTGAGTAAGTATGTAAGCACTCAAATGCCAAACCAACCTGCGTTGCAAGAGCTATATTTCCGCCATAAACATCACAAAAAGCCCGCACAAGGGCAGGGCGCACCCGCTTGCCACCCGCCAAAAAACTATACCGAGCAGCTTCAATCACCCGCCCAACATCAGATGTTGATTGAGGCAATACACCCTCAAACGCAGCCGTTACATCATGGTTTGTATCACGTAATAAGGCTGCAATAGAAGAAGTCACACTACTTCTCAGATTTGCCACTGCGAGCAATAATTTTTTCAACAGTTACTTCAGCCGTATCAAGTTGTGCGCGGCAGGTAGCCACCAAATCCATACCTGTTTCAAATTGAGCCAAAGATTCAGCCAAAGATGCCTCTCCAACCTCTAACTTCTCAAGCATAACTTCAAGCTCAGATAAATTCTTCTCAAACGGCTGTTTTTTTAAATCAGTTTGTTTGGTCATTTTTGTGTTCCTTGTAAATTGTTTGGTAAAAATCAAGATATTGCTTACGTACAGTATCTAAAGAAAACTCAGCCGATAATTTTTCAGCACCCGCAGCCGAAAGCTTCTCTCCCAGCGCTTTATCAGAAATAAGGCTTTCTAAGGCAGATCGGGCACCGTCAGCGTCATCAATATCAAATAAAAGCCCAGTTTTTTTGTGCTCAATTAAAGTTTTTGGCCCTACAGCACGGCTGGCAACAACGGGTATGTTGTGCGCCCACGCGTCTAAAATGGTATTGCCAAAGGGTTCAACGCGGCTCGGGACGGCCCACACATCAGCGGCAGCAGCAAGCGGCGTGATTTGGCTTACCCACCCCACAAAATGCACACGGTCACGCAAACCATCAGCCTCAACTACGGCTTCTAAAGATGGCTTCTGAATGCCTGTACCTACAACCAAAGCATGCACATGTTCTGGTAAATGACGGAGTACATAAAGCATCAAATCAAATCCTTTGCATTCATGCAGGCGACCCGCGAGCAAAATAACATAAGCATCAGCAGGGATATTATAGCGATCACGCGCTAAATTTTTATTCTCTTTAAAATCAACTGTTGGTGGTTCTGTAAAGTTAGGAATATAATTTACACGGTGTTTGTCCCAGCCAGACTCAACAAGATATTTACAAATATCTTTTGTATTTCCAAT
>CALFWJ010000182.1 GCA_937928525.1 uncultured Alphaproteobacteria bacterium
TTATCGCCTTCTTTGTGTCGCTTGATACGCTGGGGGTTGATTTAGGTGCCTTTGCCCTGTTTGGTGGTGCCCTTGGTGTGGGGCTTGGTTTTGGTTTGCGGGCCATGTTTAGTAACTTCCTTGGTGGGTTTGAACTTTTGATGGATAAAACCATTAAACCCGGTGATGTCGTGAGCGTGAGCAACACGGAAGGGTCTGGCATTGAAATTTTTGGTCAGGTGATTGCGATGAACAACCGTTGTGTGATTATCCGTCAGCGGGATGGTCGTGAACGGATGATTCCGAACGAGAAAATTTTGACGCAAGAAATTATGAACTGGAGTTTCTCGAACAAACTGGTACGGCAAGAGGTTTATATTCGGGTTGGGCATAAGTCGGATATGGAAAAAGTACGTGAAATTTTAATTGATTGCATTAAAACTGTTCCTCGCGCCGCTACCATGCCTGCGCCGAATGCGTTTATTAAAGAGTTTCAGGAAAATGGCACGGTATTTTATCTTCGGTTTTGGCATAACGACCCTGAAGATGGCGTAAATAACGTTAAAGGTGACGTGCAGATGGCCGCATGGAAAGCGCTGCGTGACAACGGTATTGAAATTCCGCCGCCACAGCTTAGGCTGGTAGATTTACCCGTTGATATTTCAAGCTGATTTTAACCCCTAAATGTTTGCTGTATTGCGGGCTTTTTGCTAATCTATTTTATATAAAACAAGAATAACAATAAGCATGAAGGTGGCGCCATGAGCGACGATGATGAGCTTTCTGAAGACGACGAGCCCGCCGATATTGGCGTGATTGTGCTGATGCTTGGTCTTTACCTTATTGTTTTGGCATTTTTTATTCTTCTTAACGCTATCTCTGAAGACAGTCCAGACCGCCAAGATTTGGTGGTTGAAAGTGTACGTGAAGGGTTTGACTTTAGGGAAGAAGGACCTGGCCGAGGTTCTGATCCGACTGAAATTACAGCGCCGCCCGCTTATGAAGCTATTGTTCAATCGCTTGATGGTGCCCTTGAATCTCACTTACAGGTAGATGAATATGATGTGACTGGTGATTCTGAGAAGGTGCAAATGCGGCTAGACATTAGACGATTCTTCTATCCGGGTGAGGTCCGTATTATTCCTGATATGATTCTGTTTTTTGAAGACTTAGCTAAAACAGTTCAGGATCGCCGTACAGGTACCAGCATGCGTTTGCAAGTTATGGTTAGTGGGGATGAATCTACCTTGAGTAACGATACGCCGTACGACGATTTTTCGTTGGCGGGGCGTCGGAGTACTTTATTTACCCGCGCGCTTATTGCTGAAGGCATTGAAAAAAGCCAGATTTCGGCGGGGGCGTTTAAGGCTGAACCTTCCCTTATTTTAACCTTCCATATTTTTGATTCTGAGCCTAAAGAAGATGCTGCTGAACAGCTGCATGAGGTGATGGATAAACTGAAAGAACGCAGCGATACTTTAGGTCGTGGCCAAGGTACGGGAGGGTCTTTTTAGATGAGTGATGACGAACTTGTAAAACCTGAACCACCAAGTATGGATTGGTTGCTTACTTTTGCTGATTTAGTAAGTTTATTGATTACGTTTTTTGTTTTGCTTTATTCGATGAAATCGGTTGATGAATCCCGGTGGGACTTAATTTACGGATCACTTTCTGGTGTATTTGCGCCGCAGGAAGCTGTTATTTTTGTGCACCCTGAAGAATTTAAATCGGCTGAAATTATCAATAATTTTGCTGCGGACGACTTATTGTATCTTGAGGGGATTTTGTTGCAATCGTTTAAAAGTGATGCACTGCTTTCTAGCTTGACCACGCAGTATGATTCTAAGTTGGATATTTTAAAAATTACGCTGCCGGGGTTACTGTTTTACACGCAGGGGGAATCTCGGTTAAGTGTACGTGGTCGGGTTGCGATGATGAAATTAGCTGATAAACTGCGTCATCTTGACAACCAAATTCAGGTTGTTGGTTTTACAGACCCTGACTTTAAACCATCCTCTAAATATCCTACCGTTTGGGAACTTGCTATGGAGCGCGCTATTGGCGTGACACGCATTATGTATGATCGCGGTATGCCGCCGCCTATTCCATCGTTTTCGAATGGGCAAATTATTGCAAATGCTGATGCGCCGCGGGTTGAAATTCTAATTTATGGGGATAGTCAGTAATGCCTTTTGTTTTTATTGCATTTTTAATGTTACTTACTGCTCCTGCTATTGCACAAGACAACCCTCTTACGCTTAATCAAGTTTATAGTGGCGCGGCTGTATCGTTTACTTTACCGCAAAATGTTCTACTTCAGAACGGTACTGTTACTGTACAAGATGTGCCAACACAGCAACGTAAAACTCAATTTGTGCGAGCGCTTGGCGCTGTAGATGAAGCCATTGCGCGTATTACCAAAGATGTCAGTAATACTATTTTAGACCGTGGCAGACGCTCTGGTTTACCAGTAGCGAACAAAGCTGAAAGCAGCGCTGTTGCTGCAACGCCAGATATTGACTTAGCCAGCATTGGTTTATCTGATGCTGCTGAGCCTGCTGTATTTGACAACCCCATGGTTTTGCCACCAGAAACCCGCGCTCTGCCCTTTATTGAAGTGCGTGATTACTTACAACAAGCCCTTATTGCGGCAAAAGGTGAAAACGATAAAAACCAAATACGCGAAGACTTAGCCCGCCTTAATATTACGTTTGGGCGCTACCCTGAAGCTATTGGTATTTTACAAAACTTTGCTGTAAATGAGCGTGACGGCATGCCTAATGTTGCAAGTATCAGAATTTTGTTGGGTATGGCCTATGCCCTTAATAAACAACCTGATGTTGCTCTACCGTTGTTAATTAGAAGTGGCGAACCACGCCAGCATCGCATGCTCTGGCGAGCTTATTCAACGCTGCCGACAAACCCGAAAGATGCTTTGCTCATTTTTACTCAGAACCAAGCGCTGATTGCGAGCTACCCCCCTCAATTAGATGAAATTTTAAGCCGTGCCTACGCCGAAGCTTTACTGCAAGACCCTGAACGTACTGCCGAGATTATTCCGTTATTTGAGAAGCTTGCGGCCAGAATGGATGGACGCGATTTTGCACCAAAAAGTTTATATATATTAGCTAAGGCTTATGAATTTATTGGCGATACAAATCAGTCTCTGCGATTGTTGGCTGAAACATCTGAGGCGAGCGACACTTTGGTATCTTATCAGGCTAAATATGAATTTGTGACGAACCTACAACGGCGCGGCGAACTCACCAATAGTGCGACGATTGCGGCGCTTGAATCTCTCACCCGCGTATGGCGCGGCGATACCCTAGAAGAAAAGATTTTACTCAACTTAGGGCGCTTATATTTAGCTGAAAAAAATTATCGTAAAGCATTGAATTATCTTAAAGATTACGCAAGATATTACCCAGAAGGTGATGCCCGTGAAAAGGTTGCCTACCTCATGACGCAAAACTTTTTAAGCGCTTTTAATGAGCGCAATGCACTGCTTACGGACGACCTTGGCTTTTTAAGTTTGTACTATGATTTTAGAGAATTAACCCCTGCTGATAACCGTGGTGACAAGCTTATTAGCCGGGTGGCTGAACGTTTAGAGCGCCTTAATTTATTCACGCAGGCCCGTGATTTATACGAACAACAACTCACGTTTAGAATTGAAGATGTTGTAGAGCGTACTGATATTGCTTTAGATTTGGCACGCTTGCATTTAAAAAATAAAAATGTTTCAGGCGCCTTAAAAACATTGAATGATATCGATGTAACGGCCATCAACCAAACACAGCGCAATCAGACGCTACTTCAGCAGGCCGAAGCACATTATGCACGCGGCAGCACACAAGTGGCGAGAACAATTTTAAGCCAACTTAACACCGATTCGGCCCGCGATTTATTAATTGATATTGCTTGGCAAGAACAAGATGGTGCAACCATTATTGGCCTTATTCAGCCTATTTTTACAACAGGTGAACACTTTGGTTTTGAGGATGCTCATGTGCGTAACCAATTTATTAGATTAGCTTATGCTTATGCTGAACAAGGCAATATTGCTGCTGTTAACCAGCTCAAGAGTGATTATCCTGATGCCATTAATGACTACCCTGATATTGCTGATGCTGTTGCCTTTGCCATTGCCCGTGGTGGCGCTAATGAGGTGGTTGCAAATCCAACGCGTGCTGTTGGGCGTTTGGCAACTGAACTTGCCAAAATTAATGATTTAGTTGGTGACTACACAGCCGTTTCGTCTGAGGTGCAGACACGTAAAGCGGAGCGAGAATTATTTAATAAAAAAATCCGCTTTATGGAACTCCGCCAAAGTGGTGCGCTTTAAGCTTTGCGCTATTTGCGGGCTATGCTAGTTTAAACTTACATGGATCATTCTTTGCCCTCTGATAATAATACTGAGCAGCGCCCATTTGCTTTATGGGTAGATGTGGTAGAGCCTTTAACTGATGTTGCCGTTGAGTATATGGTTGATGCTGTGGGTGCTGCTGTTTTCTCGGTGTTGTCCCCTGCCCGTAGCCATGGCACACTCCCTACCGCTGGTATTAAAATTGCGAGTGATGCTGATGTACAAGCCCTCAACCGTGACTTTAGAGACATGGACAAACCGACCAACGTATTAAGCTTTCCCACTGACGATGAAGATGGCACTCTGGATGAAGATGGACAATTTTATTTAGGCGATATTATTCTGGCTGTGGGTACTCTTATAAAAGAAGCTGAAAACGAAGACAAACCTATAGCACACCACTTCGCGCATTTGGCTGTGCATGGCTTATTGCACCTCATGGGTTTTGACCACGAAACAGAAGCTGAAGCAGAGGTTATGGAGGCTTTAGAAATTAAAATTTTAGCGCACCTTAATATTAATAATCCGTATCAATAGAAATAAAACGACATGCCCTTCCATAAACTTAAACAGCTTTTTGCCAAAGAACAAACCGAGCTTCATGCCCTAGTAGAAGAGCGTGAAGAAGATAGTGCCCCATTAACCAGCCACGAGCGCGAGTTAATTACAAACGCATTTCAGTTTCGTAACTTAGAGGCTGATACTGTATCGGTGCCGCGCTCTGAGATTACGTATTTAAAGCAAGATGACAGCTTTGAGGCGGTGCTCACAACTTTTCAGAAAACGCGGTATTCGCGCTTGCCTGTGGTTGGGGAAGACCTAGATGATGTATTGGGCTTTATTACGCTTAAAGATGTCATTTGTTTTGTGGACCGCGCGAATGAATTTGTGCTTAAAGAGCGATTGCGCCCTGCTACATTTGTCCCTGATAATATGACGCTACCGCGGGTGCTTCAGCTGATGAAGAAATCACGCATTCAGTTGGTTATGGTGGCGGATGAATATGGTGGTACGGCGGGGTTATTGTCGCTCAAGGATATTCTGGAAGAGTTGGTGGGTGAAGTGGAGGATGAACATGAAACGGCTGATACACCTTTGTATAAATCGATTGGCATTAACCGCTATTGGGTGGATGCAAAACTACCCATTACCGATGCAGTTGAGCATTTAAAATTAAAGCTACCACTTGCGAAAAACGATGACGCAGATGACCTACCCTACGAAACAATGGGCGGCTTAATTTTACATCTTGCTGGGCGTTTACCTGAAAAAGGTGAGAGCCTCAAAATTGGCCCACACAGCGCTACCATTATTGAAGCAGATGGGCGACGGGTTCAGGCTTTGGAAATTGCTATATAATGAAGAATGAACCGACTTCTTTCCCTTATGAATGCCAGCACTACAAAGGTGGCTTTTATACTGTGTTAGGCTTTGGTTTTCATAGCGAAGATTTATCTGAACTTGTTATTTATCAAGCCAATGCAGATAAAAAACTTGGCTACGCCCTAAAGATAATTTTTTTGAAATGATAGAATATCAAGAAAAAAGTGTGCCTAGGTTTAGGAAAATTCCTGCCTAACTGCTTTAACCGCTCAACCCTATTTTTACCACCGAGCCTCGGGTGGCATGCTCATCAAGATGGCTTCGGCGTTGCCGCCAGTTTGAAAACCAAATCGGGTGCCACGGTCGTACAGGAGGTTAAACTCGACGTAGCGTCCGCGTTTTTCTTGCTGTTTTATTTTGTCTTCTGTGGTGAATTTGGTGTGCATGCGGCGCTCAGTAATTTCGGAAAAACTATCGAGGAAGGCGTAGCTTACGTCTTTTAACAGTTGGAGGTCTTTGCTGTCATCACTACTGTGTAAATTATCGAAGAAGACGCCACCCACGCCGCGGGTTTCGTTTCTGTGTGGGAGGAAGAAGTATTCGTCGCACCATTTTTTATATTTTGGGTAGGCGCCGGTATGATGATTTTCGCAGGCTTGTTTGAGTGCATTATGGAAGGTTTGCGTATCTTCTTGTAGCGGGAATGTAGGGGTAAGGTCAGCGCCGCCACCTACCCAGCTTTTACTGGTTTGGATGCGGCGCACGTTCATGTGCACGGCAGGGGCAAAGGGGTTGGCCATGTGTGCGACCAGGCTCACACCTGAGGCCCAAAATTCACCATTACTCTCGAGCGCACCCGGAATTTCTTTGGCAAATTTTTCGCTGAATGTGCCATGAACTTCGCTGAAGTTTACGCCGACTTTCTCGAAGGTTTCGCCGCGCATGCTCGCCATTTTTCCGCCGCCTTGGAGCATGTCTTCGGCACCTTTCTCCCATGGGGTTTGGGTGAAGGTGGCGGTGTTGTTTTTTGCGCTATTTTCTATTTCGGTAAAGCGCGCGATGACGTCTTGCTGAAATTGTTGAAAGAAAGCGGTGAAGTCAGATTTTTTTAGTGTTTGAGTCATGGCGCTAGACTACGCCACTTTAGTGCAAAAAAAAACACCCTAAGGTGTTTTTTAAATTTTTAGGCTTAGCTTGCCGTTGTTTCTTCTGCTTCTGTTTCGACCACTTCTTCGAGGTCGGGCATGTCGCTTAGCATTGAATCCATGGCGGCCTTAACATCTTCGTCTGAAATTTCTTCGCCTGCGGCAGCTAAATCTTCTGCTGTCACTTCAATATCGTCACCTTCTTCGGTTTCAACTTCTTCAGTGGTTGGTGCTTCTTCAGCTTCGTATTCCACTTCTGTAAAAGCGGCATTGGCAGCATCTAGGGTGGCATCGGCGCCAAAGGCTGAGGCAGCCAAGGCGAGTAGTGCGTCGTCTTCTGCGCTCATTTCTGCTTGGCGGTTAACGCCGCGGGCAATGTGGCGACGTAAATCATCGAGGTTAATGGTTTGGTCGGCGATTTCACGCAGAGCAATAACGGTGTTTTTGTCGTTATCACGGTCAACACTTACCACTGAACCGGCCGAAATATCGCGTGCGCGCTGGGCCGCGAGCAACACAAGTTCGTAACGGTTTGGGATGACTTGAACACAATCTTCTACGGTGACGCGGGCCATATTTAACTCTCCAATTTATAAATTCTTCTATTCATATAAGGGCTTTTGCTTTCCAATTCAAGGGTTTTCTGGTTAAAGTAGCGTCATGCGCGTAAATAATATCAAAATTTCTGGATTTCGGAACCTCGCAGGAGCTGCGCTTATTTTGCCTAATGCATCAAACGGCAGTCAAATTGTGGCGCTGATTGGCGAAAATGGTGCTGGTAAAACCAGTGTGCTGGAGGCGTTATCGCTGCTGTCGCCCGGGCGAGGATTGCATAAAGCTAACCCTAAGGAACAGTCACAAAATGGCGCGTCTACCTTTGGGATTTTTATTGAATTAGACGATGATAATACCGTGGGTATTGGATTAAAGAATGGTAAAAAACAGCTTCAGCTAAACGGAGATGATATGCCACGGCAAACGGCGCTGGCAATGCTGGGGAATGTTTTGTGGTTAACGCCGCGGCAAGATAGATTGTTTCTTGATGGCCCTGCCCCACGCCGTGATTTATTAGATAGATTAACCTTTGGGCTTATGCCAACGCACGCCGAAGATGTTGCGCGCTACAAACACCACACCAAAAACCGTTTAAAGCTACTGGCGGGGCACAACACGCCTGAAGACTGGTTGGCGCTGGAAGAAGCGCAGGCGGCGGCGGCTGGGGTGAAAATTCTGACCAATCGTCAAACTTATTTAGCCGCGTTGGCACCCCACTTAACCGATATGACGCTGGCGCAACAAGGCGCAACACTGGAGGTGCTAGACGAGCCTGATGTTGTGGCTGCGCTGGCGGGCAAGTTTGAGCGCTCTCGCCCGCGGGATGCCATAACCGGCAGTACGGGCACGGGCCCCATGAAAGTGGATGTAGGCGGCGTTTTGCGGCTTGAGGGGCATGACGTGCCGTTGGCGCAAGCGTCTTCTGGGCAGCATAAGCGCGCGTTGATTGACTTAACTTTAGCACACGCAAAATTGATAAAAGCCGAAACAGGGCGCCCGCCGCTGATTTTATTAGATGAATTTACAGCGCACCTTGATGCCACGCGGCAGCAGCAATTGTTGGGGCAGCTGACGTCTGAGTTGTTAGAGCTTGGGGCGCAAATTTGGCTGACCGATGTGGATTTAGCGCCTTATGCAGATTTGCCGTATTTGGTGGCTGTGGGGGTAGAAGGTGGTGAATTAAGTTTAACTTAACACCCAAACCCAAAGGCCAACACCAAGCACAACGCGGTAGACCATAAACGGGAAGTAACCAATGCGGGCGAGCCATTTGACGAGAATATGAATGCCAAGTAGAGCCACTAGTGCCGCGGTGAGCGTGGCGACGGTGAGCACGAGGGTATCTGTTTGCCAGTTGAGGCCGATAATGTTGACTTTTGTGCTGCTGTAAGCGGCAGCGGCGAGAATGGTGGGGATAGCAAGGAGGCTAGCGAAGGTGCCGCTCACTTCGCGGGTATAGCCCAATAAGCGGCCTGCGGTCACACAAATGCCGCTACGGGAGGTTCCAGGAATGAGCGCGAGAGCTTGCATTGCGCCAAAAACGAGGGCTTCGCGCCATGAAATTTGGTTTAGTTTTTTACTGTGGGTGGGGCGGGCAACGTCGATTTGCCAGAGGAGAATCCCGAAAATAATGCTGCTGCTGGCCAATACGGGAATAGCGCGGGTAAAGCCGTCAAGCACATCTTTTAGGATAAACGCAAGAGCGACAAGAGGCAAAGTGGCGAGGGCTAATTTGAAGATAAGAAGTACATCTGCGGCGACTTCTGGGTTTTCTTTATGGCAGCCGCGCAGACCAAGCAGTGCCGCGAGCATATTCCATAATGGGCGCCAAAAATAAACAATGACCGCGAGCAACGTGCCGACGTGCACTGCAATATCGAATACCACGCCTTGATCTTGCCAGCCAAAAAGTTGCGGTACAAACACGAGGTGTGCCGATGAGGAGATGGGCAAAAATTCTGTGATGCCTTGAATGATAGCGAGGAAAGTGGCGTTTAATAGGTCCATTTTAGGCTTGAATTACATCTTTTGCTTCATATTTTTGCCCAGAATACTCTAGAGCTAATGTATCGCCACCTATAGAGGTATAGACATGAATGCATTTTGGTGAGATTTTGATTGTCTGTCCAGCCGTTAAATTTAGAGTTGTTTTTTGATTTTTATCTTCTGCTAAAGCGAGTTCGCATTTTAATTTACCGCTCAAAACCACCAGATATTCTGTTTTGTTGTTATGATAATGGTTACCTCTTGGAGTATTTTCTATGAAATTTAAGAGCGCTACAAATTTTGCCGATTCTTTTAAATGCAAGGCGGCGGCGGGAAAAGGTTCTGTTACTACGTAGCCTTCGCCGTTCTCTAGCTTTGAATAGTTTTTTTCTAAATCTAGATTTGTAACTTCATAATAATTTTGAATGGAGAGCATCTATCGTCTACTTTTGTAATATGTTCTGGAGATTGGAAAGATAGCATAAAACAAATGGCAGGGGTGACAAGAATCGAACTCGCGACACGCGGTTTTGGAGACCGCTGCTCTACCAACTGAGCTACACCCCTAGGCTTAGATAGGTATCTAGCACAGAATG
>CALFWJ010000183.1 GCA_937928525.1 uncultured Alphaproteobacteria bacterium
TCCCTGAGAACTTAGGGCACGACGAACGTTTAAAACTTATCTCAGCAAAATTTGAAGAACTTGAAGCTGGCTCTATTGCCGCTGAGAATGAATTTTTGGCTCATGCTGCAACTGCACAGGGCATTCGTTTAAGTAACGCTATTATTATGCTCAGCATTGCTCAAGATGATGACGCCACAGAAACACGACTTATGCGTTACGCTGAGCATATGGGTATTTCTATAGATGAACTTAAGCAGCGCATGTCAGCAAAATTCAATTCTTTGTAAGAAAGGTAACATATGCTAAACCGCACCCACCTTGAAAAAATACTAAAAATCAACCCCAGCGTTTCTGATGAAGATCTACCCAAAGTAGCACTCGAAGAAATTGCGGCCATGAAGGAGCATTTACCTATTTCTCATTTTAATCACCAAATGGCAGAAGTTGCTACAGGTTCTAACATGGATGTGATTGAGTTTGTGCAACAACTTGAAGATATGGCTGAAAAATACCCGCCTCCTTCTGATCCACGTTGTGCACTTCAGATTGATGGTCGTCCTAATCTAGCTTATTAAAATAAAAACTTAATAAAAGCGCCCCCTTAAAACGGGGCGCTTTTTATATCTTTTTTGGCGCCCAATTTTTTGGCACAGCTCATGCAACAAATACCCTGTTAAGTAAACAAACCACACAGGAAAGTAACCCCAAATGACTATCTCCCTTTCAGGCGGCACAACTGCAAGCACCGTCCAATCTAATTTGCAAACTCAGAACGCGCGCCAGAACGCCTCTATTGCGCGTTTATCTTCTGGTGAACGTGTTTTCCGCGCGGAAGAAGACCCTGCTGCCATTGTAAGTGGTGTGGGCCTGCAAACCGAGCTTGCTAGTTTGGGCCGCGCACGTCTTAACGCTTCTAGTGGTATTGCCGCTTTGCAAATTGCTGACAGTGCCTTGAGTAACATTACCGATATTGTTACGCGCCTTAGTGCTCTTGCCTCTCAATCTGCTTCTGGTCAGCTCAGCGATGAAGATCGCGCTATTACAAACCTAGAATTCCAAAGTTTAAAGCAAGAAATTGACCGTACCGCACAAGATACCGAATTTAACGATGTAAAACTCCTTACGGGTGCCGCGTCATTCACGCAAACGGCGGGCGTTACGCCAAGCATTGATGGTGTGGCTGAAGTTCAATTCAACCGTGCTGTTACGGGTGACAACCCTGCTATTCGATACAGCTACGACAACACAGCAGAAACCCTTACCGCAACCCGCATCGATACTGTGCCGGGTGTGAGCGAAACATTAGACTTAACCTTATTGCTTAACACTGTAGCAGGTGGCGGCAATAACTTAGGCACTGGCCAAACACTAGACCTTACTTTTAATACGCTTGGCGCAACTTTAACGCTAGATAGTGCGTTTGACCGCACAGCTAACACACTACCAAGTTTAGCCGATAATTCTGGCGCTGATATTGCTTTAACCGCTCCTGTTGCTGGAAACACTTTTGAACCTGCAACCCAAGGCATTACAGAAGAAGCAGTGCTTAATCTAACTGGCTTAGCGACAAACTATAACCCTGCCAATGGCGACCTTACGCTTGATATTCAAACCAATGGTACTAACGTTACTCTTGGTGGTGTTGCTGGTCTTAAATTTAGTGTAAACGGCGGTGCTGTTGGCGCTGATGGCGCAGCAAGTGCTGATATTGCCAGTGGCGCTCCCATCTTTGCTGATGTCTTTGTAAGCACGGCAGACGGCGACGTTAACATTGGTCGCGTTAATTTTGATGCGGTTGCAACTTCTGGCACTACAAACGGCACCATTAGCCTGAATGTTGGTGAAGGTTTGGTACAAGGTACCTATGCCGATGATTCTGGCACACGTGAACTTACCTATGTGGTTGGTAATGGCATTAGTAACACTGAAGACCAAATTATTGTGAGCGTACAGGCCGCTACTATTGCTTCGCTTAATCTAGAAGCTTCGGCACTTGTTACACAAGCAGGTAGCGATGCTGCTCTACAAGATTTAAGCAGTGCGCTAGATCAACTTAGCCAATTGCGCGCTAATATTGGTGCCCAGCAATCTCGGTTAGAGTTTGTGGCACGCAACATTAGTACCACGGTAGAAAACACGACAATTGCGCAAAGTAACTTGCTTGATGTTGATATTACACAAGAAATTACCGAGCTGACGAACGCACAAACATTGTTTGAAGCATCGCTTGGTATTCTTGGTCGTGTTAACCAACAGCCCCAGCAAATCTTGCAGCTTCTGCGGGATAGCTAAACCTTGATTGAATTGAAAGTTTAACTTATGTCAGCACGTGCCCCCCTCAGCATTACGCCACCGACCACATCACCGCTTGGAGGTACGCTTTCTAGCGCTGTACATGGCAATCAGGCCAGTACAGCTTCGGCAGTAACCGTACAAAACCAAGCAGCACAACTTAATACACCTGGTCAAGCTCCTCTTGGTGCCTCTGAGTTATGGACTATCCCAGAACTTGGTCATTTTGAACTAGAACCAGCGCTCAATCGTGCGGGTAAAACAGCTTACGACCATTTGCAAACATTGCTCAAACCAGATGGCATGTACGTAGAATTGCCACAGTACACAGAAAAAACGGCACCTGACGATACAACGCTGCCACAGGCAACAATTAAAGAACAAGGTACGCATAAACCCTTAAAAACATACTCTGAGCAAGCGATTTTGCAACTTTACGCCCATAACCAAGGACGCCCCAGCATTATTGTTGACGGCAAAGTGTAAGGTGACCGAAAATGATTAACGTGACATACTATAAGTCAAGAGAGCTCTTAAAGAGAAGTTATGCATGTAGCGTAAACGAATGGAAAACCAAGTAGGTAACCGATGACAAATATTAACTCAGACACCCTTAACGTAGACGACCGTGGCCGCGTCACCTTTTCTGGTGCCAGCTCGGGCATTGACTCGCAGGCAATTATTGACGCCACTATTACAGCACGTCGCTTACAAGCTGTTCAGTTCGAAACCAATATTTCCGATAACAACATTCAAATCGAAGCTTTTGGTCAGCTAGATACTTTATCTACTGCCCTTACAACCTCTCTTGATGGTTTGCGCGGCTCTACCAGCTTTTTTAGTAACAATGTTTTTGATGCAAAATTTGCCGCAGGCAGCAGCCGTTTAGCTGCTGGTGCGCCGTCTGGTGCTTTAGCGTCTAGCGCTAACTCTATTATTTCTGCTGCTGTCACAAGCGATGCGACAAATGGCTCCAATACGTTTCAGGTTAATCAGCTTGCCCAAGCTAACCAAATTAGAAGTGATGCCTTTTCTAGCACAAGTGCGTCCCTCGATAGTTTAGGGTTTACAACCGGCGACTTCACTATTAATGGCCGTACCGTTAACCTTGATAGCGATGATAACTTGCTTAACCTTGCAAGTAAAATTAATGCCGCCGACGCAGATGTAACCGCCAGTGTTATTACCGCCAGCCCAACCCAAAACTTTTTGGTATTAACAGCCAACAATACTGGCGCTGAAAACGCGATTCAAATTAATGGTTCTCAGAATACACAAAGTACTGTTACGAACACCACAACCACCAATATTGCCATTAACAACGCAAGCTTTGAAGCTGACGCTGTGGCTGACGGCGGTTCGCAAGCCTCTATTGCTGAATTTACAGCTGTTAACGCTACGGTAGAAAACCCAACCACAGGTGATTATCCTTCTGGTGTGCCCAACGGCACAAACGTTGCCACACTTGGCACAGGCGGTACAATTAGCCAAACATTAAGCGAAACTATTGTTGCTGGTGCTGACTATCAAGTTAGTCTCTCAGCTGGTCGCCGCTCTGGCGACGCGCAGGGT
Source organism: uncultured Alphaproteobacteria bacterium (assembly GCA_937928525.1). Classification (GTDB taxonomy): domain Bacteria; phylum Pseudomonadota; class Alphaproteobacteria; order UBA2136; family UBA6156; genus CALFWJ01. The sequence continues at coordinate 3,847 of CALFWJ010000183.1, forward strand.
ACTTACGAAATTCGGTTGTTTGCTGGCGCTACTCAAGTCGCCTCTCAAACTGGTGTTGACCCAGCTGCCCCTGGTGCGTTTAACCTTGGCCTACTTGAAGTAGATGCCGCTACCTTGAATGGCTTTGAAGGCGAACAATTGCGCGTAGAAATTGCCCATATTAGTGGTGGTAACGTTGATATTGATAATATTCAAGTACAGCGCGATACGTTTACAACGTCATCTCAATCAGTTGCAGACAGCATAGCTCCAGTTAATGCAAGCTTTGAAAACGAGCTCTCACTTGTCCCTAACGATGGTAACTTTAAAGTTGGTGTTGAAGGGTTTGACACAACAGGCGGTAATCCTGCCACGGTTAACGCAGCCCCTGCTGATTTTGCTGGTGAAGCATCAGATGGCGAGCTTATCGCAACACTCACCTCTGGTAAAACAATCTTCCAAGATCTCAACAAGCTACTAACTCAATTGGATTTATGTATTTTAA